>CANHHS010000006.1 GCA_947460445.1 Opitutia bacterium
ATGGACGGCCATTTCGTGCCGAATATCAGCTTCGGACCTCAGGTTCTCAGCGACCTCCGCCCACGGACTAAACTCTTTTTTGATACACACCTGATGCTCCTGCATCCTGACCGCTATATCGAAGCTTTTGCTCGAGCAGGCGCACAAAGGATCACGGTACATGTTGAGGCTGACCATGACGTCGCACGCACGCTGGCCAGAATTCGTGAACTCGGTTGCGCCGCAGGCATCGCCCTAAACCCGGACGCTGACCCAAGTGCAATCATACCGCACCTGAACTCGGTAGACCTTGTCCTTTGTATGACGGTGTTCCCAGGCTTTGGCGGCCAGTCATTTATCCCATCCGTCTTAGAAACCATCCGGAAGATTGATCAAGAAAGGACAGCCCGGAAACTCAGTTACCGGATTGAAGTCGACGGAGGCATCAATGCCGAGACTTCAAAGTTATGTCGGACTGCAGGTGCCGATACGCTCGTTGCGGGCACGTCATTCTTTAAGTCGGCTGACCCAGCTGCTGCCGCGCGAGCACTGGTAGGTTGAGCAATTAAGCCACTGCAGGCGGCAAGTTGTCGCCCTGTGCCTTCTCTGTCTGTAAACGCAACTGGCCACATGCCGCGTCAATGTCATGGCCCTTCTCGCGTCGCAAGGTGACAGAAATGCCCGCCTGACGGACGATGCCTGCAAAGCGCTCTTGTCGCGTCAAACTCGGCCGCTTCCACGCAAGCCCCTGCACTGTATTGTAAGGAATTAAATTAACGTGCGCATGGAGGTCACGAGCGATTTCTCCAAGTCGTTTCGCCTGATCCAACCCATCATTAATCGCATCAATTAATATATACTCTAGCGTTAGCATGCGGCCATGCTTTCGAGCAAAAACTTTGCAGGCAGGCAAAAGCTCTTCCAGTGGCCACTTTCGATTCACTGGCATAATCTGCTCGCGAACTTCATTGGTCGCTCCGTGTAAGCTAATGGCTAAACGCACACCCAAACTTTCTTCCGCCAATTCTAAAATCTTTGGGACAACGCCCGAAGTTGAAATCGTAATGCGGCGAGCACCAAAGCCAAAACCCCATGGGGCATTCGCCGCACGCAATGCAGCCATAAGGTTTTCGTAATTTGCCATCGGCTCGCCCATACCCATGACGACAATGTTATCAAATGAGGCTAACCCTTCAGCTGCACGCTCTGGCGAAACGGCATCCTCGATTCGGCAGACTTGAATGAGCTGACAAACGATTTCGCCAACCGACAAATTGCGCTTCAAGCCCTCCAGTCCTGAGGCACAAAACTTACAACCGAATGCGCAACCAACTTGAGTCGAAATACAAATCGTACGACGCGACTGTTCCTGCCCCACCCCTTCCATTGGTGCGCGAATAATCACCGTCTCAATCAACGAACCATCACGCAGTCGCTGCAAAAGTTTTTGGGTTACGTCGCTGGCGGTCTTCTTCCCAAGGACAGTTGTTGGACTAAAATCAAAGGTGTCTGCTAGCCATGCTCGCAACGGGGCAGGCAGATTCGTCATGACTTCGGGGGACTCGGCTCGACGCTTGAAGACCCACTCGAAGATCTGTGCAGCCCGATAGCCTGGATAGCCCTGGGCCGATAGACGCTGACCTAGGGTCTCCGGGGTCTCGCCATGGATGGGGGGTTTTTCTGGGACAAAAGCCATAGTTTATGGGGGTGGACGGGTATGCTCCGCCTTCTTACTTGCAAGGGGTATCCTTTGCTTCCAAACACATCCTTTGCAATGAGCAACAAGGCGACCTCCCAGCAGCACACCAAGGGTACCTCCCTAGACCAAGCCCTGGAGGGGTTGGTTGGAGGCAAACCCGCCTACTGCCTCCACCAAAATTGGGGCTTGGGTATCATTCGTTCCTACGACGCAGCGACTAGCCGTCTAGTGATTGATTTCCCTGAACAAAATAAAAAGGGACATCCCATGGAGCTAGCCTTCTGTCGCGGCAGGCTCGAAATGCTAGACCCCGAAGGCGTCTTAGCTTCAGCTTACTCTGAGACAACAAAAGACAAAGTGGCAGCAATGGTCGCCGACGACCCCGTCACGATTGTTAAGAATCTCCTCATGGAAACACCCGAGGGCGAAATGTCCGCGGTACGTCTCGAAACGACATTGGAGCGCATCGTAGGCGCGTCTGTCGGTGCAGGGAAAAATCGTGCAGCTGTCTTCAAGGCATGGTGGACCCGCACACGTGCAGCCCTTCGGAAAGACCGTGCAATCCTTATGCCTGAGCGCAAAGGCGGCACTTACACTCTGCTCGAAGCTCCATCCGATCCCGGACAAGACTTGGTCGCTCAATATGGCGCCGCCAAAGACATCGAGCGCCGTCTAACTATCTTAGCTGAACTTGTTTCGCTCCCAGCTTCCGACTCGCGCAATGCGACCACGGCCGAAAATCTCGCGATCGTTTCGCAGCATTTGACTGAAGCACTCGCCACAGTAGCCCCCTCAGGAAAGCCCATCCGTCGCAGCGAACGCTTAGCTGAATTGCTTGTGGGCATTTGGAACCGAAATACCCTCTTCGCCCAAGCTTCGGAAAATGTGGCGATGGTTAGCCCAACAGCATCCGACATTGTTGCTATGGTGAATGACGAAGCTGAGCTTCTTCACCTAGCCCTCAATATCCCTCACTCGTCAGAAAATATTCGGAATCTCCTCGACCTCGTTCGCGCGCACCATGGTGCCAGCTGGCAGGAAAAGGTCTTCGGCTTACTCTCCCATAAGGGCTTAGGACAAACCAAGGGCGGTTCCGCTAAGCTCGTCTCAGAATCCATCAGTTACCTCGTAGAAGCAGGGCTCGAGAAGGATCTTGCGAACAAGCTCGCCGACTGGGTTGACCGTCGCCAAGCGGCCGGACCTGTTCTCATCTGGGTCGTCAAGAACCGCAGCTCAAAGCGCCACACCGAAGTACTCTCACGCCTTTCAGGATCGAGCCTTCTGCGCGCGATTCTCGCTGCTATCGGCGATGACGCTCTCGCATCGAACTCGACCGCTCGCAATCCGCTCGCCAACGAATTACAAAAGGATCGCACCCTCCTCTCTGACCTTCTGCGCCCAGATGTTGGCGAAGCCGCAGATACCGAAACCGTCTTCGACCTAGCACGTACGCTCTTACGCACGATGGGCTTAGACCCAATGACGAAAAAGTCGCTGCTCGCCCGCCTTATTCAAATTGAACCCGCTATTAAATCAGTCGCGGCTACCCTCAGTGAAAAATCTGAGTACGAAAAAGACGGCGAATCCGAAGGTGAGCGTGAGAAAGTCCTCTTCGTCTCCGAATGGTCTTTGGAAGCACGTCGCAAAGAACTTCAGGAAATCGTCAAACAGAAGTTGCCGGAAATCAATGAAGCCATCCAGGTGGCAAAAGAACACGGCGACTTACGCGAGAACTCCGAGTACAAAATGGCGCGTCAAGAAAAAGACCGCCTGCAATCGCGCGCAACTGAACTCGAGCGTGGCCTTACCCGCGCACAGCTGACCGATTTCTCCAAAGCCTCCACAGACTCGATTAGCATCGGTTCGGTCTTCGAACTTACCCGCGAATCAACCGGTGAAAAATCCCTTCGCGCCATCCTAGGTGCGTGGGATTCTGACACCGAAGGCGAGATGATCGTCATGCCATACCTCTCAGCACTGGCTAAAGGCCTCATTGGCCATAAGTCGGGCGACAAGATCAAGATCACCGTGCGTCAAAGCGTTGAGTTCTGGACCATCGGTAAGATTACGCGCTGGGTAGACCTTAAGCGCTAATCCTACAGATTACCTCGTCACTGGAAGCCCCGCTATGCGGGGCTTCCTCTTTTGACACCGACGCCTTCAGAGACCAAGTTACAGACATGCCAGACCCTTGGGATCTCTTACGACTACTCTCGGACCCTACCCGCGCCCGCATTCTTTTGTTATTAGACAAAGGCGAAGTCACCGTCGGCGAGTTGCAGGAAATTCTCGGAATGAAACAGGCTCGGATCTCCACTCACCTTTCACTCCTTCGACAATCAGGACTCGCCGTAGACCGTCGAGACGGCAAACACACGCACTACTGCCTCTCGCCCGACCTCTCAGCAACTGTGCGCGCAGTACTCGATGCGACCACGCAAGCACTCGCCGAAGACGCTAAATCTCAATCAGACTTACGCGCCTTACGCAGACTGGGCGAACGTCGTCGTCAAAAAGCCGAAGCACATTTTGATTTAGTCGCCGGGCGGCTCGGCCGCAATTACTGCCCAGGAAGGTCCTGGGAGGCTATCGGCCAAATGCTATTCTTACTCGTGCCGCGCCTGCGCATCGCTGACCTTGGCGCAGGCGAAGGCGCCCTTTCGCAACTGCTCGCACGACAAGCCGAATTTGTGCACTGCGTTGATAACTCGCCCCGCATGGTTCAAGTCGGTCGGGCCTTGGCGCGTAAACAAGGTATACAAAATCTCGATTATGTACTTGGGGATATTGAGAAGATCCCACTG
The DNA here is from genome assembly GCA_947460445.1 of Opitutia bacterium. Taxonomy (GTDB): domain Bacteria; phylum Verrucomicrobiota; class Verrucomicrobiia; order Opitutales; family UBA953; genus UBA8828. The sequence continues at coordinate 4,483 of CANHHS010000006.1, forward strand.
AAGGATAAATCCGTCGACATTGCCCTACTCAGCCAAGCGCTTCACCACGCCGAGCACCCCCGCCAAGCACTCTGGGAGGCTTTCCGTATTTTAAAACCAGGCGGTCGACTCCTGCTCCTAGACTTAAAAGCTCATTCTTTCGAGCGCGCCCGGAAACTCTACGCTGACCGCTGGCTTGGCTTTGAACCCAATCAGCTATGCGACTGGATGGAGGGCGCTGGCTTCCGAAATATCTCCGCTCAAGTCGTCGCTAAAGAGCCCAAGGCGCCCGGCTTTGAGACGATTTTGGCGACAGGCCTAAGGCCTTCCCGCTAAAGAATCCTTGTGAAGGGTTCGGGCTTGGCAGAGCCACCCCCAAGGAGTAGTTAAGAACCCCCCCTAAGCACCCCCGAAGATGGCCCGCACCGAGTCTCGTACTTACCGGTTGGCCAAGGCAGCGCTTCTCGCCGTCTTGATTGCCGTTACCCCTATCCCTGCACCTGTTCATGGACAGCAACCGCCTGCAGCAAAGGATGCGCCAGTCGAAAGCCCAACCGAGCGCCTGTGGAATCAGGGCGAAATCGCCCTCAGCGCGAAAAAATACAAAGAGGCCTTAGCGAATTTTACAGAGCTTGAAAAGAAAGCCGACAGCCTTCCCGATGCAGCGAAGGCGGCCATTCTCTTCCGCAAGGCAACATGCCAAGTAATGTTGAAAGACTGGGCAAACGCCGACGCCTCTCTACAACTGTTCCTTTCCAAATACCCTAAGGGCACGGAGAATATGCTCGGGGATAACAACATGCGTGGCGTGGTGCGCCTCACATTGATTGAAGCGTTTGCCAACCAATCCAAGTGGAACGAAGCCCTTAAAGACTTGGAAATGCTGCGTAAGCCTAGTCCTGAAATTCGAGAAGAAGATCGCGTCAACGCGTTTACGCTTACCGCAAAAGTACTTGAGGAAAAAGCCAAAGGCCAATCCGACGCCGAAGTTAAAACAGCCTTAAACCAAGGAATGGTACTGCTTCAACAGGCCACCTCCAATGGCATGGGTACGCCGGAGCGACGCGAAGCCGCCAACAGCCTCGTCGAAATCTACACCAAACTCGGCATGACCAAAGAGGCCGAGCAGCTCCGTGCGGAGATCGAAGCCAAAGGCCTCGGTAGCCCGAGCGAAATCGTCCGCGCAAACGTTCAGCGCCTCGAAATTGGTGATGCGCGCTTTAAGTCAGCCGAAGAAGCCTCTGACGCTAAAGCAAAAGACGACCTCTATCGCCAAGCCCTCTCCAACTATCAAGGCGCGCTGCGTCGTGCGACCTTGGCTCGCAATATCATCAAAGCGGTTGAAATTAAACAGTTTGAAGTCGAAAGCCTTAACCGCGCCTTCCCCAAGCCTGACGATGCCGCCAAAGCACGTATCGACAAAGCCAAAGAAGAGGTCGAGGCGTTCAAAAAAATCCAGGCGGAGTTCGATGCGAATAAAGATTACGACGCCGTCATCTCGTACCGTATCGGCCTTTGTCTGCTCGAATTAAAGCGTCCATGGGAAGCGTTTATTGCCTTCCGCGATATCTTTGAGAACAACCCTGGCTTCCAAAAAATTTCCGGCGCATATTTTTACTACATCGAGGCTCTTCGACGAATCAATGACTACAGCAAGGCTCAGTTAAGCAGTCGTGAGTTTCTCACAAAGTTCCCTGAGTCAGCGGAAGCCGGCCCCATTGCGGTTGGCCTTGGCGAAATTTCTATCGAGCAAGAGGACTACAACAAAGCAATTGAGCAATTCAAGTGGGCCAAAGCCAACGTCAAGAACTTGCCCGCAGATGCGCTGCAAGAAATCGACTTCGGGATTATCCGTTGCTATTTTGCGAATGTCGATTGGCCCGAAGCCCGCAAAGCTACTGAAGAGTTTTTGACCAAATACCCGAAGAGCCCTGCCCGCGAGCCAGCGCTTTACATGCAAGGACTTACTTGGTTCTTCCAAGGAAAATACAAAGAGACACGTGACTCATTAAACAGATACGTTACCGAGTTCCCCAAAGGCCAATACCTCTCAGACGTTAGCTATCGCCAAGGTATTGTAGCGATGAATGTAGAAAGCCCAGATGCAGGCCTCGCTATCGCCAAAAAATGGTTGGCGGACTACGGTGCAGACAAGAGTGAGTCTATCGTGAGCCAGCTCCCAGAAGTGCACACCTTGATTGGCGATGCTTTGACGAAGAAAGCCGATAGTGAGGCAAAGAAAGCTGCTGATTTAGATTACAAAGTCCGCGTAACAGGCGATGCATCCGCTAAAGCTGCATTAATGGCTGAGAAGAAGCGTGCCGAAACCGCTAAAGAAAACTTCACCGTGCAGTCAATTGAGGCCTACACAACGGCGGCTCGTTGCGCTCGCACGAACCCGCAAGCGCTCGACTTTATCCTCGGCGAGCTCGGCAAACTTTTACCCGGACGCGGCGATTACAAGCGGATGCGGGACCTCTACCAGGAACTCTACGATTGGGATCACAACAACCCTAAGGCATTGGGTTACCTTTACGAAGTCATCAAAGCGACCGAGAAGCTCGGTGATAAACCCGAATTTACCGAGCGCGCCGAGCGCACCCAGCGCCAGTACGGTGTAATGCTCGATGCAGCCCGACGTAAGATTGAAGAGGTTGTACGTGCTCAAAAGGCCAACACCCCTGAACACGCTGCAGCCAAAGCCGACCTCACCAAGCTCTCCGATGAGCTAGCCAAAGAACTCGCCACGATTGAAGCCGCGCGTCAACAATCCGTAGCGGCCGCACGAAAAGCTGCACTCGATATCCTTTCGTCAGTCATTGCAGAAACACTGAACGATCGAAAACAAGAAGGCTCAGAACGTCTGATTGCTTTCCTTGCAGAGAAGCTCGCCCGTCGCGTCAAGAAAGTCCGCCCAGGCGCCGCGGTCGATCCATCCGCTTACAACCTGAAGCAAGCGGAAGCGGACCTCGATGCCGTTCTGCAGCTTAAAAACGACAGTACCCTCATTGCCCAAGCACGCGCGTACTACGGCAAAGCAACTCTATCCATACTCGCACGCGACCCTGCTCAGGCCGAAGCTATGTGGCGCAAGATTGCAGATCTCTATAAAGCTGAAGAGCTCAGCCCGGCAATTTTGGGTACAGTTGGGGATTTCCTCGCGAGCAAGAACGATCCGAAGGCCGAAGCGTATTTCACATACCTAACCGAACACGGTCGGTCTTCAGACTATGCCGACTTTGGGTTTGCTGGCTTAGCCGACATTCGCCTCTCCCAAGGCAAAGCCAAAGAAGCTCTCGCCATTTGCGAAGAGGCCATTGCAAACAACATTACCATGTCGAAGGAAAAAGACCTTCGCTTCTGCAAGGCGCGAGCCCTTTTAGAACTTGGTAAATTCGATGAAGCCAAGAAAGAGTTTAAGGAAATCGCAGAAACCAAGGAGTGGCGCGGTGAAACAACAGCGGGGTGTCTCTTCCACCTTGGCTTGATCGAAGAACGCCAAAATCACTACAGCGAAGCGGTTGTCCTCTACCAGCGCTGTATCGTGGCCTGGAAAAAGTACGAACGCTGGACAGCGAAAGCTTATCTGCGCTCGGGCATTCTGCTTGGAGAAAAACTTGGGCAAAAGGATGCCGCGCGACAGACCTTTAATGAAATGATCACCAAAGATCGCATCAAGGATACGCCTGAAGCACAGGAAGCACGCAAGCGTCTCACCGCATTCTGATGACCATGCGCACTTACACCCTCACCCTAGCGCTTCTCTTCGTGGCGGCTTCATCGCCCGCCCAGTTCGTCACCTTTAAAAACGGCGAACGCTGGGAGGTTAATAACCCATTTAAATTGGACGAAAAGGCGCGCCCACCTCGACCCATCATCGATCCATCCAAAGCCACCTTCGACAATACCTTTGAAAAGATTGAGCGCAAAACGGTTAACGGCGGGATTGAGATGTCTACGACCAAAAAATTAAGTGAGGCCATCTTGATTGAGTGGCCAGCCATCCAACCAATGGTGGATGCAAAAAATCTTATTCTCCGCGGCGAATCATCCAAGGCACTGGAGACAATCGAGCCGGTTCTGAAAACGTTTTCAAACGCCAAAACTGTGCGCGGTAGCCCCTGGATTAAAGCTGCTGCCATTAAACTCGATGCGCTCGACCGCCTTGATAACGATGCAGCCCTCAGCACCTTCCTGGATACACTCGACAAAGTTGATGACGGCTCGAGCCCTGAGCTTACCAATAAAATCAAGTTGGCTAAGTTACTCTTACAAGCACGGAGAGGCGACCATGCAGGTGTTATCACTGCAGCAACTGCGCTCATCCCCCAGATGGATGATCCCGACGTACTCGCTCGTTTGCACTTACTGAAAGGCGCATCTCTGCTTGCACTCAAAAAGTACGAGGAAGCCATGAACACCTACTTACGCGTTCCTGTGTTTTACGGCTCACAGCAAGAACACCTGCCTAAAGCTCTTTTAGGTGCAGCCAAAGCTTTCCGCGGAATGGATAGCCCAGCGACACGTAGCCTGAAACTTGAAGAAGTCTCGAACCGTTACCTCGCCGAATTAATTGCAACTTTCCCTGTCTCCAAAGAAGCCGAAGAGGCCAAAAAACTCCTTCCGAAGGAGGACCGTGCCGCCGCTGAAGCCACCCAAGGAGCCATCCAAGAAACGCCACCTGTTAGTCAGTGATGCGTTGCACTTCCCTAAATAACAACTATCCCCATATCCCATGAGAAACCTCCTGCGTCTCGCCCTAGCACTCGCACTCTCCACCAGCCTCTCCATGGCTCAGGATGCAGCTGCTCCTGCCGCCGCCCCTGGCGTACACACCCGCACCATGATGGACACCTTCCATGAAGGTGGCTGGGTTATGTACCCGATCGTCTTTTGCTCGATGGCACTGATTTGGCTCGTCGTCGACGGCTACATTCGGACTGCCAAAAAGAAAGTCTACCCTGCTGAACAAGTACAGGCACTCCGCGACCTCTTCCAACAAGGCAACTACCGTGCTGCCTATCAGTACTCCAAGGAAGCTGGCTCTCCTTTCACAGACGTCGTTCGCGTGGGACTCTCCATGGCACCCGAAGGCAAAGAAGTAACCGAAGAGGCAATCTTTGCTGAAATCAATCGCGTCAACGCTGACTTCCAGAGCCGCATTTCATACCTCTCTGTTATCGGTGTCTGTACGCCAATGATCGGCCTAACCGGTACCGTCACAGGTATGATGAGCGCGTTCGCCACTCTAGGTTCTTCAGGCGTTGGTGACCCTTCAAAGCTCGCAGGCGCTATCGGTGAGGTGCTTATCGCCACTGCATCCGGCCTATTCATTGCGATTCCTGCCTTTATTTGTTATTACCTGATTCGTAATCGCGTTCAGTCCGCTATTCACGACGTCACTGAGTTAGTCAACGGCCTGTTCCGTGCATTCCCTTACGATAAAGTTGCTGGCAAGGAAATCGGTGACGAGCGTCCTTACGCAGCCGATCCTGTCTGGGAAGAGCCTGCTCAGGCCCCTCAGGCTTAACCCCTAACCCAAGACAGACCTAACCATGGCAGGCGGAGGCGGAGGCGGAGATGGGGAACCAGAGTTCCAAGTGGCGCCGATGGTCGACGTCCTCTTGGTGCTGCTCGTGTTCTTCATGTCCATCACCTCGGCACAGGTCCTGAAGGTTGATAAGAATATTTCGCTGCCAGTCGCTTCTCACGGCAAAAAGCGCGATGACAAAGCTGCTGCGGGTCTGATTAATATTTCTTGGGACGCCACCACGGGCCAAGCGAAGTACAAACTCGATGATCGTGAATTAGACCCCAATGACAAAGACGGCATCTCCAAAGAGCTCGAGCGCCGCAAAGGGAATAACAAGGATTTCCGCTTACTCATTCGTGCAGACAAAAATTGTCACGCGAAGTACATCTCCAAGGCACTAGAGTGGGCCGGTGAAGCAGGCATCGACAACATCGCCTTCTCTGGGCTCAACCACGAAGAATAATCATGTCCAAACACCGCGCAATCGCTGTCGCTAACGCTGACGTTGGCTTCCAAATCGCTCCGATGATCGACGTGGTGTTCGTCATCATGCTCTTCTTTATGGTGATGGCAGGTGCCGTGAAAGTTGAACACGAACTCAAAACCACTCTGCCCGGTAACGTTGATACGGCCAAAGAAACTGAGATGCCGGATGAACTCACTATTTCTGTTTCGGAAAACGGACAGGTGTCACTCAACGATGAAGCCATTTCGACGCCACAAGACAAAGAACTCGTCCAGCTCTTCCAAGAAATGAAAAGGGCCAAACAGAATGCGGACAGCGGGAAGACGAAATTATTAGTAACAGTTCAAGCCGAAGAGACTGCCCGCTATGAGCGTGTGGTAAACGTCCTAGATGTCTTAGCCCAAGCTGAAGTCACCAACGTCACCTTCTCGGTCGCCGAGCCCGAATAAATAAACCCGGCTACGAATCTTAAAACCCGCTTTCTGGCGGGTTTTTTGTACGTGAATGCTTGCCGCCTAGGGCTTTCGGGTTGCCACCCCTTACTACGCCTGCGAGGCTGTTTGGTCCTGACACATGCCTCAGAGCTTGCACCAGAACGGGTTTGTCACGGTTGCTGCCGTGTCCCCAGCCCTGCGCCTTGCCGATCCAGGGGCCAACGCAGACCTTGTCATCCAAGCCCTGAGCAAGGCAGCCGCTGAAGGCGCAGAGATGATTGTCCTCCCAGAACTTTGCCTCATCGGCTACACCTGCGGAGACCTCATCCCGAACCGAAGCCTGCTTGAGGGATCTCTCTTGGCGCTACGCAAAGTTGCGGAAGCAACCCACAAACTCGGGGTCACAGCCCTGATTGGTCTGCCCGTCGAAGTGGATGGACGTATCTTTAACTGTGCTGCCTTTGTCTCACGCGGAAAGATTCTTGGCGTCATCCCAAAGACTCACTTGCCGAACACTGGAGAGTTTTATGAACAGCGTTGGTTTGCTTCTGCCCGCGTTAACACAACGCAAACATTAGCCAGCCTCGGCGGCGTTCCCTTTGGTACAGACTTACTCTTTCGCGCATCGGATGTCATCGACTGCGTCATCGGCGTTGAGCTCTGTGAAGATCTCTGGGCGGTAGAGCCACCAAGCGGCGGCCTAGCGCTCTCGGGAGCTACCGTGCTTTGTAATCTTTCAGCGAGCGACGAATTGCTAACGAAAGCCGCTTACCGTCGCGAACTCGTCCGCAATCAATCCGCCCGCTGCTTAGCAGCTTACGTTTATGCAGCGGCAGGGGCAGGCGAATCGAGTACCGACCTAGTCTATAGCGGACACGGCTTAATTGCCGAAAATGGAATTGTACTCGGTGAATCCGAGCGCTTCCGATTCGAGGACGCACTACTCGTTTCACAAATAGATGTTGATAAACTCGCCTCGGAACGTCGCCGGAACAGCACCTTCTTTGGCACAACGCCGCCACGCCCAACACGGTCCATTGCCTTCGAACTTGGCCAACCAGCAGGTCATGTTTCCAAGCTGCGTCGGAGATTCTCTCAACACCCGTTTGTACCCTCTGACGCCACGCGCCGTGACGAATATTGCCAAGAAATCTTTGCGATTCAGTCGACAGGCTTGGCCCGCCGTATTCGTCACACAGGGGTGCGACAAGTAGTCATTGGTATTTCCGGCGGACTCGATTCAACTTTAGCCCTGCTCGTTACGCTCGAGGCCTTCGGACGCCTTGGACTGGATAAACGCGGCATCATTGGGGTAACCATGCCAGGCCCGGGTACAAGTGCACGAACCCTGCTCAATGCACGCCAGCTCATGCAGACACTCGGCATCACTCAACGTGAAATTCCGATTGGGCTGGCAGTGGAACAGCACTTGCGCGACATCGGGCATCCTGCCGGTCAGCACGATGTCACTTACGAAAACACCCAGGCCCGGGAGCGCACCCAAGTGCTCATGGATATTGCCAATCAAGTTGGCGGACTTGTTGTAGGAACAGGCGATCTCTCCGAAGCTGCACTCGGTTGGTGCACCTTTAATGCCGACCACATGTCGATGTACCACGTCAACATCGGCGTGCCCAAAACACTTGTTCGCCACCTTGTCACTTGGACAGCACACACCCGTCATGTCGGCGAAACTCGTGCAATTTTAGAAGACGTTGCGGCAACGCCCGTTAGCCCTGAGTTACTTCCACCCAGCGCCGATGGCAGTATTACCCAACGCACAGAGTCGATCATTGGTCCTTACGAGTTACATGACTTCTTCCTCTACCACTTGGTTCGCGGTGGATTCCGCCCCCGTAAGATTCTCTGGCTAGCAGAGCATGCATTCGCTGGTAAGTACGACGCAGAGTCCCTGAAACGTCACCTGCGTACCTTTATTAGCCGTTTCTTTAGCCAGCAGTACAAACGCTCCACCCTACCTGACGGCCCCAAAGTAGGCTCGGTTGGACTCTCCCCCCGCAGTGACTGGCGGATGCCTTCGGATGCGGAATCCTCGGCGTGGCTTGCGGAATTAGGCTAAAGCCCTCACGTTAAGGGCGATGTCCGCCCCTCTGCAGACCCACCCCTTAGCTACGCGTGCTCTCCTTGAAGCACTCGGTAGCGATCAGGTAAAAACCGACGAGGCAAGTTGCCTCGCAGCATCGTACGACAACACCCGCTACAGCTTTATGCCTGAAGCAGTGGTCGCACCCAAAGATGTCGAGAATCTGCAAAAAGTCGTTCGCCTAGCGAATCACCATAAAGTCCCCATCACCGTACGCGGACGCGGCACTGGCAACACAGGCGCGAGTGCACCTATTCGCGGTGGATGGGTTATCCACCTCGCACATTGGGAAAAAATCGAAATCGACCCGCAGTCCTCGTTGGCTTGCGTCGAACCCGGAGCCATTACGGCAAAAATTAATGAACATGCGGCCGCTCATGGACTATTCTTTCCACCCGATCCGTCGTCTTTAAATTTTTGTAGTATCGGCGGAAACATTTCCACAAATGCCGGCGGATTGCGGGCGGCAAAGTATGGCGTTGTGCGAGACTTTGTCGTCGCACTTGAAGGCTTACTTCCCACGGGCGAATTTGTACGCTGGTCAGCCCCCTTACGTAAATTTGTGAGCGGCTATAACCTCCGCGACCTCTGGGTTGGTGCCGAAGGTACCCTAGGAATTGTTACCAAGGCTTGGATTCGCTTAGTACCACTACCTCAAGCAAGGCGCACGTTCCTCTTTGCCTTTGAGAGTGATGAAAAAGCCCTCGAAGCCGCGGCTACTTTAATGACATCAAGGGTCGCACCCGCTGTCTTTGAATTTCTCGACACCCAAACCACAGAGGTTGCACAACGACGTCTAGGGGAAAGCGTATTTCCTGCCACAGAAGTCCAAGGCGTTGCCAACCCTGCACTGCTACTCATTGAACTGGATGGGCATCCAGCCGTTCTGTCTGAAGACGCAGAAAAGGTTCGTGCCTGGGCCAAAGGACGAACACTCGCCCAGCGGGAAAGCGACAACCCTGTCGAAGCCGAAAAGCTGTGGACGATCCGACGCACATGCTCCCAAGCAATGTACCTCTTGGGTAATGCTAAACTAAACGAAGACATTGTCGTCCCATTCCGCAGTTACGTTAAACTCATCCAGCTCGCGCAACGCATGCGTAAGACCTACGGATTACCTACGCCAACCTTTGGGCACGCAGCAGACGGAAACTTCCACATCCACGTCATGTACAATCGCGAGGACAAGGAACACTGCCGCAAGGCCGAGAGTGCGATCCTTGAGATGATGCGCGAAGTCGTTGCGATGGGTGGAGCGATTACCGGTGAACACGGTATAGGTATTTCCAAGTCCCCTTTCTTACGCCTCCAGCACACGCCTGCCGAAATTAATGCCATGATAGCAATTAAGCGCGCGCTCGACCCGAATAACATTTTAGCTCCCGGACAAATCTTTGAACCGGTTAACGTCTGGGAATACACCGCCTCAAAGGTCACCTTCCCCTGGGACAAACACTAAGCCGTGGCAGGACCTGTTGCTATTTTTGATTGGGATGGAGTGGTTGTCGATTCATCGGCTGCCCACAGGCAGGCGTGGCAACGCCTCGCCGCAGCTGAAGGCTTGCCCATCAAACCCGACAGCTTTCTAAAGGGTTTCGGTAAACGAAATGAAATGATCATCCCCGAGATTCACGGCTGGTCAAACGACCCTACCGAAATCCGCCGCCTCTCCCTCGCCAAAGAAGCCCATTACCGTGATTTAGCCGCAGGCGACCTCATGTCCCTACTTCCCGGGGTTAAAGAGCTTCTTGGGGCATTACAGCAAGCGGGAATACCCTGTGTGATCGGAACCTCTTCGCATCGACTAAACCTGAAAGTGGCTTTCGACCGTTTCGGCCTTGAGTCATTCTTTCAAGGTGCCGTTACCAGCGAAGACGTCACCCGCGGAAAACCCGACCCAGAAGTCTTCCTGAAAGCATGCGCACTCATTCATGGTGACGTTGCACAATCTGTAGTCTTCGAAGACACCCTGGCCGGCATAGCGGCTGCCAAAGCTGGTGGTTTCCGAGCGGTGGGACTTTGCACCACCAATTCGCGTGAAATTATGGCAACGTCTGGGGCAGACCTAATTGTGGCCAACCTCTCTGAAGTCACACCGCAACTCGCTCTTCCTAAAGCACGCTGAGATGAGCGGCTTTAAGCTTCATTCTGATTATCAACCGACGGGCGATCAGCCGACGGCCATTGAGGCACTGGATGCTTCTATTCGAGCTGGCAACCTTCACCAAACACTCTTGGGGGTAACGGGATCGGGTAAGACATTCACGATGGCCAACCTGATTGAGCGCCACCAACGACCCACTTTAGTTATTTCACATAACAAAACCCTCGCAGCCCAGTTGTTCGCCGAGTTTAAAAAGTTTTTTCCGGAGAACGCCGTAGAATATTTCGTCAGCTACTACGACTACTACCAACCTGAGGCTTACGTCCCGCAGACAGATACATTTATTGAGAAGGATGCTTCCATTAATGACGACATCGAGAGGCTACGCATTCGCGCAAGTAGCGCACTGCTATCCCGGCGAGATGTCATTGTTGTAGCGACCGTCTCGTGTATCTACGGACTTGGCTCACCTGAAGAATTTAAGTCTGCCATGCTCCCATTACGCACAGGCATGACACTGCGTCGCGACGACCTTTTAGCCAATTTAGTTAAAAATCAGTATTCGCGTAACGACGCTATTCTCGAACGTTGTAACTTCCGGGCGAGGGGTGAAACCGTCGACCTTTGGCCTGCCTACCTCGAAACTGCCTTACGCATAACTTTCTTCGGGGACACTTTAGAGTCTATCCGCGAGCTCGACCCGTTGAGCGTTAGACCGGGCGCACACTTAGAGCATTTCGATCTCTACCCTGCAAACGCGCACATCACGTCACCCGAAAGCCTCCCGCCCGCAATCCTTTCGATTAAAGCAGAGCTCGAAGATCGCGTCGCATTCTTTGAACGTGAAGGCCGACTCGTGGAGGCCCAACGTATCCGCATGCGCACCGAACATGATTTAGAAATGATGCGCGAAACAGGTTTTTGCCAAGGGGTGGAAAACTACTCGATGCACATCGGTGGCCGAAAGCCAGGGGAGCGGCCATTTTGCTTATTAGACTTCTTCCCAGATGATAAACTGGTCTTCATTGACGAAAGCCACGTCAGTGTACCGCAAATCGGAGGAATGTATTTAGGGGATCGCTCAAGAAAGCAGCGCTTGGTCGACTTCGGCTTCCGTCTACCTTCTGCCATGGAGAATCGACCGCTCCGGCCTGAGGAATTCGACGCGCTAGCTGGACAAACTATCTACGTCTCGGCCACACCCGCGCCCCATGAATATAAAGTCTCTGCGGTTGTAGCGGAGCAAATCATTCGTCCAACCGGTTTGCTCGACCCTGTCATGGAAGTCCGCCCAATTAAAGGACAAGTCGAAGATGCCATCGGTGAGGTTAAGGCCGAAATAGCCAATGGGCGCAGGACACTTGTGACAACTCTGACAAAGCGAATGTCCGAAGAAATTTCAGATTACCTGCGCGAACAAGGTATTAAAGTTGAATACTTACATTCAGATATCGATGCAATTGAACGCGTTGAAATTCTACGACGATTACGCCAAGGCACGTGTGATGTGCTCGTTGGTGTTAACTTATTACGTGAAGGCCTTGACCTGCCCGAAGTTGCGTTAGTTGTAATTCTAGACGCCGACAAAGAGGGCTTTTTGCGTAGCGAAACAAGTATCATCCAGACAGCGGGACGTGCGGCTCGCCACGTTGAAGGGCGCGTCATCCTATACGCGGATGTGATGACGAAGTCGCTCACGCGAGCGATGACTATCTCCGGCGACCGTCGCAAACGGCAAGATACCTATAATAAAAAACACGGTATAACACCGAAGTCCGTGCAGAGACCCATCGAAGAAAGCCTCGTCGTCAAAGATGACGCAACGGGTGACATTACTTTGGTTAAGGGCGACAAGGATTTGCAGGCGGTACTCTCTGACCTAGAAACTGAGATGCTCGCAGCATCAGATCGTTATGAATTCGAGCGTGCCGCTCACTTACGGGACCAAATTTCTACGTTGCGCGGCGAAAAGCCTGCAGGTGTAGGTCGCACAAAGCGCCGGCGCGGCGGACGTTAATTAGGACTGGCCTAAGCGCCGGGCGATGTCGGCGTCGCCGATTTCAAAGTAGGTTCGCCGACCTAAAGGATCGACGCCAGGCTGGCTCGTGCGGAATAACTGCTGCACCAATTCAAGAAGTTCGATTTCGGATAAGTTATCGGTACGGTAACGCGAACGTCGGATGGCCAACTTGGCCAGAGCATCGGCAGCTAAATGTGCCTTACTAAAATCGCCTTCGTGACGTGTCATCTCCGCAAGCAAGTCGCGCAGGAAAGCCTCTGCCTCACCGGGCTCGATCCAAAGAGGAATGGATAGCACGCGCCAAAAATTCCGTCCATAAGGCTCAAAACTAAAACCTGCTAACTGCAACAGCGCTTCGCGTTCGCGCAAGGCTGCTGCAGGCAAGGGCTCCAACTCTAAGGCTAAAGGAAGGAGTAAAGGCTGTGTCACCGGAACCGAGGCTGTAAACTGACTCAGGATCTTTTCGTAGAGTACGCGCTGATGGGCTGAACCTAAATCGAGAAGCACCATACCGGAAGGCGTCTCAAAGACAGCACGGTCACCACGAAGCCTTCCGAGCAGCCTCCAGCCTAGTTTGAGCGTACTGGGCGGTGCCGTGCTCGGGCGAGTTGGCGCTGGTCCCGCTATCACCTGCAGGGGCACAGGAGAAGATGGTATTGCAGAGGGCTGAACGAAGGAGGAATGCGCCGTGGGGTTAACATCGACTGCCGCAACGACCGGCTGCGCGTCGCCTATAGCAGGCTGGCCACGCAAAACGGCCAAGACCGCACGCATCACGAAAGCACGTACTTGCGGCTCATTCCGAAAACGGATTTCACGCTTTGCAGGGTGAACATTAACATCGACGGCCGCTGGGTCGATTTCGAGAAATAGAAATGCGAGCGGGAATCGACCTTTAGGAATGAGTGTATGGTAACTCTCCACTAAAGCATAGGCGAGCGCTCGACTATCCACTGGACGACCATTGACGACCGTCACCAAGTCTTGGCGCGTTGAACGGCTTACCCCCGGTTTACCTAAAAGACCGCTCACACCCATGCCACTACCTTCAACAGATGGAAGCGGAATCAGATCGTCGGCTACAGCTTTACCCCAGATTTCACGAACACGTTCGATCAGTGGAGCCTGACCAGGTGATCGAAAAACATCTCGCCCGTCTTCGCGCAACAGGAAGCCGACTTCAGGGTGTGCAACTGCATAGAGCCGTACCATGCGGATTAAATGCGCTGATTCCGTATCGTCGGTTTTAAGAAATTTTAATCGTGCAGGGACTGGATGAAAAAGATTTTCCACTTCAACCCGCGTGCCCACTGCCATGCCGTGCTCTCGGCGGTGAACAATGCGACCGCCATTCACTAAAATTTCGCAGCCGACTTCAGCGCCAGCCGCTCGAGATTGCAGAGTAAAACGTGAAACGCTGGCAATCGAAGGCAAGGCCTCCCCGCGAAAACCGAAGGTAGAAATACGGTCTAAGTCTGCCGCAACTTGGATTTTACTCGTGGCATGTCGCTGCAGTGAAAGCTCTGCTTGATCAGGGGACATACCCACACCGTCGTCCTCGACCACCATCCGCGCTTTTCCCCCGCGGGAAAAATCGATGGTGATGCGCCGCGCACCCGCATCCAAGGCATTCTCGAGTAACTCTTTGGCGGCAGCTGCTGGCCTCTCCACAACTTCCCCAGCAGCGATTTGATTCGCTACGGTATCGGCGAGGATGCGAATTTCAGGGGTCGCCATTGGGCCTACTTAGGTAAACCCACCCTACCCGCTTGCCAAGCCACCAGTCCGTCAGAAAGTAATGCGTGCCCAATCGCCTGGCCAACGAACGCAGCCTCTACCTGCGGCAACATGCCCACCAGCCTGTAGACTGGTGGCCTTGGTGCCCTGAGGCCTTTGCAGAGGCTAAACGGCGCGATGTGCCCGTTTTAGTCTCTGTCGGTTATGCATCCTGCCATTGGTGCCATGTGATGGCACAGGAATGTTTTGATAATCCCTATATCGCAGGACTGATGAATCAGCACTTTGTGAATATCAAGGTCGACCGCGAGGAGCGTCCCGACGTCGACAAATTCCACATGGACGCCGTCCAGATGATTCAGCAGCACGGCGGCTGGCCACTGAATTGCTTTTGCCTAGCAGATGGCCGTCCCTTTTTCGGTGGCACATATTTTCCGCCTGAAGATCGCGGAAAAGGACAAACGTCATGGCCTCAGGTAATTATGCGCGTCTCCGAGTTTCACCGCACAAACCGCGCCGCCCTCGAAGAGAATGCCAACGCTGTTGCAGGTAATCTCATACATTTAACACGCGCACCCGATGCTAACGGCGTAGCCCCTGATGGCGAAAGTCGCCGTAACGCCGCAAAGTCACTATGCGAAGATGCCGATGATACCTACGGCGGCTTTGGTGGGGCACCTAAATTTCCACCGGCAATGCCGTTGGGATTTTTACTCACCCTGCGTAATCAAAAAGATTTACCTATTACTGAAAAAATACGAATTGAACAAGTGCTCCGCCGCACCTTAGACGCGATGGAACAAGGCGGACTACACGATCAGATTGGTGGTGGGTTTTCGCGCTACTGTGTCGACCGGGACTGGACAGTACCTCATTTTGAAAAACTTATTTGTGATAACGCCTTACTTCTCGGCGTCTACGCACGTGCCGCAGTAGCCCTAGAAGAACCGCGCTACAGAGAAGTCTGCGTGAGGATTGTGGAGTGGCTTGAGAGAGATATGCGCGTTGGCTTGAATTATGCAGCATCCCTGGATGCGGACACTGATCATCACGAAGGTACTACCTACGTATGGACGCCCTCTGAAATTAAAGAAATACTCGGCGATGAAGCTGAAGGCTTTTGTACAGCGTTTGGTATTACGAATGAAGGTAACTTTGAAGGCGGCCGCAGCGTCCCAACCTTTCGCACCACACGCAATCGCTCTGAATTTTTGCAAGCGATTCAGCGCGTATACAGCGCGCGAGCGAAACGCAAACAGCCGGGACGCGACGATAAGGTGCTGACAGGATGGAATGCTTTACTGGCAGCAAACTTAGCACGAGCTGGCGACCTCCTTGATAAACCTGCTTGGCGCAAACGCGCTGAGGTCATCCTCGAAGGACTCAAACCCTGCATCCAGAAAGACAAAAATGGCTTAGTCTATCTCTACGCAGTACTCGGAAGCACAACACCCAGTACATTATCTGATTATACCTGGCTTGCGGAAGCCCACCTTGCGCTAGCAACTCAAGGCGATGCTAACCATAGCGTGGCGGCTGCAGAAATAACCAACGCCGCTGTAAGTCGCTTTGGTGACTCTCGTGAAATTGGCTACTTCCTGAACCAAGAAGACGCGAATGGATTACCGATCAGGCAAAAAGATTGGTGGGATAATGCCGTTCCCGCCGGCAACAGTTCACTCCTGTACAATCTCGCATCCCTTCAGGCCATCGACACCTCAGCTCCATGGGGGCATCTACGCAGCGAACTCGCTAAAGCTTATGGTGGTATGACAAAGAATGCCCCCCATGGAATGGCGCGCGCACTCGAAGCCCTAGAATTAGGTGAGACTGGTGTTGCTGTACTTAAAGTTGGTCCAGACCAAGACTTCCTGGCCATCGAAAGGTCAATCCGTGGCTTAGAGCAAGTTGTGTACCTGCAACATTGTTCAGAAAAGGGTCTACATCTCTGCCGGCAAGAAACCTGTCTTCCGGTGATTTGGCAGTTAGATGAAGTGCTTCGTTGTCTGAAGGACTGAAAGATTGGCAAAGTGCACCGCAGACACACGCTAAGGCAATGACCCAAATACTCCTATTACTCGGCCTAGGGCTCGTCGCTGGAACTATCAGCGGCGTGTTTGGCATTGGTGCAGGCGTGGTTGTCACCCCTGCCTTGCTGTGGATTTGCGGAATGACCCAAGCAACCGCCCAGGGCGTTGCCTATACTGTCATGGTACCAATGGCGATTTTGGGTGCATGGCGTTACCACAACCAGCCCACCCTTTCAATGGACTGGAAGGTCATTGCACTCATCGCAAGCACCTGTCTCATCGGCGTCTGGCTCGGAACACATTTGGCCTTTATCGCAGAAGAACAGATTCTTCGCCGAGCCTTTGGGGCGTACCTTTTAGCAATGGGCGCATACCTGCTTCTCGGCAGCCGTTAAACGCGCTTCTTGCGCTTGCCCCAGACAAAAGGTATATAGACACTACTGCAGATGGCTGAGGACACCCGCTACGTCTATTCATACGGATATCGCAGTGCCCGTCGTATCCTCTTGGGGATGTTCACGGTCGAAGACATGGGTGAACAAGGGATCAAGTATCACCCCAATTGGCCGCGCATTTGGAAAGTCGGAATCGGCTCTATCACACTCGCCTACCTTTCACTCTCTTCGCTGCTGTATTTCCGGGAGAGGTATATGCGCGGCATCGATGGAACCAAGTGGTCGAACATGTTCCTCTACTTCGTTAGCACTGAAGCTAAAGAAAACCATCTTCAAACCAAAGGAGACCACTATATCAATTTGGCCAAAGACGCCTTGCGGCGCGAAGACTACGGAGAGTTTGCTAAATACATCGGTACGGGCGCGAGCCTCGCTCGATCTAACTTAGATGGACAAAAACTCTTTGCAGACTTGTTGTTCGCTTTCGGCCGCACAACCGACGCTTTCACAATTCTCGAAGACTCACTCCCGAAGGCAAAAAAGGACCGTGACTACTTCCGCGGGTATCTGAAGCGCAGCTTTACGCTCGAACAAGACCGCCGCATCATTGCCTGTGCCGAAAAATACATGGACGACGCCGAGGTTGATCCAGGTATACAAAACGACTTACGTTTCTCATTTGCCCAAGCAAATTTCCTTCGGGGAAATTTTGACATCGCTACAGATTTTCTGCGCAAACGACACCTCGATATCACCCCTGAAGGCTATACCCTGCTGTGCCAAATATCTTGGGAACGCGGCGATCGAAAAAATGCCATCGAAAAACTTGCGGAAGCCGTGCGCACTTTCCCGGCATCCGATAACCTTCGAGCCATGCTTGCGCGTTGGTACAAGGAAACCGGGGATTTAGCCGCAGCCAAAGACTCCCTCAACATGCTGCTTGTACGGGACCCAACGGCAACCTCCCCGCGTATCCAAATGTTATACCTGATGCCGGGTGAAACTCAAAAAGACAGGCGCGAGGCGCTTATTGACCAGATTTTGAAAGATTTTTCAAAAAATGAACCGGCCTTGCTTGAACTCGGCCAGTTTGGCAATGAAACCTCGGACTACAAGCTGACGAGTCGCCTCTACAAGCACGCAGTAGAGTCGAGCTTTCCGAGCCGTCCCCAATTCCTCCTCACGCACGTCGAAACCTTAACAAATGCCGGCAAAACAAAAGAGGCTATTGCGATTGTCGACGAACTCTTTCAAAGAAACGCCAAGGATCAATGGTTTGCAGAGATGCGCATCACCTTTGATGCACTTCGTATGATTGCCTATTATGCCGAAGGACAAGCCGACATCGGTGCGATTAATTTAAAAAAGGTATTAGACGCACGTTCGATTCAGCCGCAGCTTATTTGCGCTATCGGGAAGAAACTCGTCCAATTTCGACGATTCGAAGAGGCTAACAACACGATGACATTAGGCCATCAACGTTTTGAGAATAACCAAGGCATCTTGCTGCAATTCGTTAAAATGAAAGTTGAGAACGAAGAGATGGCAGATGAACTTGAATCTTATCTCCGTAAACTCATGTCGATGCGGCGCCCCCCACAGGAACTACTACAAAAAGCCTACGCACGTATCGCATCCGATAAATTCCTCTACTCAGAAGGCCGCGAAACCCTGCTTAAGGAAATTAAATCGAGTATAAAACAGGGCGCAGAGGCTGAAGTGGGCTCATAGCCTGGGACTGCACTCACTGTCCAAGCTCAACATCTTGGCGCACGAGTAACCACCAGACTTCATTCGTACGAAGTTCGATCGGGGTAACCTTGTAACCTTCAGCCCGAGGCGCATCCGAGCCGCTAGCTTCGAGCAATCGAACGTTAGCACGCTCGGCTCCTGGATAATCTCCATACCCAACCGACAATCCCTTTAAGTAATAAGGCAGTGGCCAGTAATTGGTACCATGCACCTGTATGACAAATGAACTGTCTGACGTTGCCGCCGCACGAATAGCACGCGCGACCGGTGGGACAGCGGCGGATGTCTCGAGGTAGGCATAGCGGACGTCAGCGACCCAGCGGAATACGCCGATGGACAACAACACCAAGAGAAGGCCGCGGACAACGCGCCATGTACCCTCGTCGAAATCACGGCACAGGTCGTCAAAAACCAGTTCCGGCAGCAGCACAATCAATACGAGCATATCAACCGTCATCAATAGCCACGGCGTTTTGTATGGCAGGAGAAGATGCACGAGTAGCACGAGCGCCGATGCCAGCAAGAGAGGATCGAGTCTATGGCGACCAAGTGGCGTCTCTACACGACGTCGCCAACGACCATAGCCCGCCGCAAGAAGCAACAAGGTCGATAGGATCCACGGCCAAACCGAAACAAGCTTCAAGGGTTCCTGAGTCACACCCGCAGCGATTCCAAAGGCACGCCCGATTTGAACCCACCAAGCGGCCAGAGCAGGCAAGTCGGTAAAGAATGTACTTTGCCAGTAGGCCCAGAAAAAGACTGTCGAGACCCAGAAGATAACCAACCCGCCCCGAGAGCGTTCGCCGCGACGCAACCAGAGATAGGATACTGCGAACACACACAGGTAAAGGGCAGCGGTAACCTTGCAGGCGAGCGCGAGGCCGGCAGCGGCACCGGCAACGAAACGCAGCCGCCAG
>CANHHS010000007.1 GCA_947460445.1 Opitutia bacterium
CGATTGCTGCGGGTCGCATTGAAGAGCTTCTTCAGCAGATTCGTCAGGCCGTTATCGTGATTGATGCGCAAGACCGACTGCGCGTCGCGAACCGTGCGGCCCAGGAACTTCTCCGGCTTACCGAAAAAGACACGGGGGCGTCATTTGTGCCACTCGCGCGCAGCGCAGAGCTTGTCGACTTTCTCCGGCTGGTTCGTGATGGGGGAGGGGCCATGCGAGAGATAGAGCTACACCGAGCGCCAGCGGCTAACCTTTGGGTGCGCATTTCCGGTGCACCACTCCTAGCTGACCCAAGTCAGATTGGATCCGTTGTTTTAGTTGCCGAAGATATCACCCGCCTAAGAAGGCTGGAAGTTCTTGAGCGTGAATTTGTCGCGAATGTTTCCCATGACCTGCGAACGCCGGTAACGATTCTCCGTGGTTATGCTGAGACACTTGCCCAAGACCAAGCAACGATGTCGACGGAGGAGCGTGCTCGCTTCATCTCAAAAGTGGTTTCTTCGACAGGTCGTTTAGCGAGCCTTCTTGAAGGGATGCTTGCCTTGGCCTCACTGGAAAGTGGCGTTGTCCTGCAGCGTCAATCTGGTGCGCTCTTAACGGCGGCATCGGAGGCAAAGTCTGAATTAGAAGATCGGGCTAAAGCCTTGGGGATTCAGTTACGGCTAGATGTTATTGGGCAAAACACCGGGGAAGCAGATCCTATTCAATCGCGACGGCTTGTGCAGAACCTTATTGAGAATGCGCTCGCTCACGCTCGCAGCGCAACCGAGGTGACGATTCGCGTGCGCCTAGATGAGCTAGAGGTTGAGGACAATGGGATGGGGGTTGCGCCGGCAGAGCTCGAAAGGCTCTTTGATCGCTTCTACCGGGCCGACCGTTCGCGGAAACAGGGTGGGGCAGGTATTGGATTAAGTATCGTCCGACAGATTGCTGAGCTTCATGGCGGCGGGGTCTCTGCAGAGCCGGTTCGTCCTAAGGGCCTACGCATCCGCGTACGCTTAGCCCCTTTATAAACAAACATCCCACCGGGTCACGGTGGGATGTTTCTTAAAAGTGGAGCGGGCGAACGGATTCGAACCGTCAACATCCACCTTGGCAAGGTGGTACTCTACCAATTGAGCTACGCCCGCAGATAAGGAAGGTTTAGGACACCCATCGGGTCATTTGCTGTCAAGCCTTTGCACAAGCCGCTCGCGGATTAAGCTGGGGGCAGGCACCATTCCTGCCTTTCGAATGAGACCTGCTACCTCGTCCGAAAGGAGCCATTTGATGATTTCCGCATTCGGTGCGACTTGAGACTCGGGAACGCAAAGGACGATCGGAAGTCGCAGCGGATAGTCTCCGTTAAAGATATTGGTGTCCTCGGGCGTGTAGGGCGTTGCTGACCGACCTTCTCTTCCGTCGGCAACTTTGATTTGACGTCCAAACTTTTCAGGCAGCGGTGTTGCAGAAACCAGGATTGCGTTCGTTCGCGACGAAATACTTTCCTGAGCAAGGTCAGCGCTAATTTGCGTGCGCACAGAAGTCTTAAAAGCGCGCCCGCCGAGAGCGATGCCTTGAAAGAGAGTTTGTGCCATATGCTTACCTGGCACGCTAATAAAAGTAAGGATGGGCTCGGGCGTATTCACACCAGGGATATCTGACCAGAATTTGTAATCGCTGCGTTGGCCTGCCCCAAAAATGTTAGCGAGTGTCGCTAAATCTATTTCGGGTAAGCGGTTAGATGGATGAACGTAGACGTAGGCCGCGGCAGCGCCTAATGGAAAACGTCGCACCGCTTTCCCGTCGCTTGTTTTCTCAAGGAGCTCCCCGTCGCGCAGAAAAAGCACTGCGAGTCCGATTTTACCATCACGCAATCCCTCGCGTGCCGGCAACGTCCCATCGAATCGTACTTTTGCCTCAGTCCCAACCTTGGCGAGGTGTGCGACAAGCGCGGGTTGGAGAATTTCGTTTAAACTATCTGAGCCGCCAATCTCGACGGCAAAGGCCGTACACGTTAAACTATACAGCACGAAGAATCCTCGGAGAATAGGGTTAGTCATGGGTTCCAGTATCAAGTTCGGGCCATTGCACGAGTTTGCGGTGAAGCGTTCTCCGACTAATTCCCATCAGCTCGGCGGCTTTCGTTCTATTTCCCTGTGCTTGGGTAAGCGCTTCCTTGAGGAGTCGCTTCTCATTCTCCCCGCGATCCAACGGGTGGGCGACACTCGGCGTTGAGGATAAAACTGCTGCTGGCGCTGAGGTCTGCCGGAGCCGCGAATCCAAATCATTGGGTTGGATATCTTTGCCGGGATGGAGAACGACTAAGTTCTCTGCGGTATTACGTAATTCACGAATATTTCCGGGCCAGGCATAGTCGCACAACAAAGTAACCGATGCTGGCATGAGGCGTGGGGCCGTGACGCCGTTCTCTTTCGAAAATTTCTGTAGATAGTGCGCAAGGAGTAGGGGAATATCATCGCGGCGCTCGCGAAGCGCAGGGAGACGCAAGGGGACGACAGCAAGTCGGTAAAAAAGATCTTCGCGGAATTTACCATCTTTCACCATCTGCTCGAGATTGCGGTTGGTTGCGCAAACTAGGCGCAGGTCGAGCGAGATAGGTTTATGTGAGCCCAGGCGCTCAATATTTCGAGATTCAAGAAAACGGAGAAGCTTCACCTGAGTGGGAGGATCAATCTCTCCAATTTCGTCCAAGAAAAGAGTCCCACCGTCGGCAGCTTCGAAGCGTCCAGTACGTCTCTCCGCAGCACCTGTAAACGCGCCTTTTTCATGCCCGAATAATTCACTCTCAAGTAAGTTCGCGGGAATAGCTGCGCAATGAACAGGAACAAACGGCCCTTTGGGGCGTCGGCTATTCTGGTGAATCATCTGTGCAAACAGTTCCTTGCCGGTGCCTGTCTCTCCCGTGAGCAAAATCGTGGCGTTGGATGGGGCAACTTGTCGGACCTTCTCGACGGCATCTTGAAGGGCACGAGACGAGCCAACAATTTCACCGAGAGCGAATTTACGATCAAGTCGGGTATGTGCTCGGGTAAGCTCGTCTTCGGCTGAGCGCGCCTTGAGACCGCGTTCTAAAACAAGCGTGAGCTTTCGCAGGTCGACAGGTTTCTGAAGGAAATCATAAGCGCCTCGCCGCATAGCCTCGACCGCTGTGTCCACGTCTCCATAGGCGGTCATCATCACGCAGACCGGGTGCGTCGAGAGTTTAAGGGCGCGGTCTAGTACTGTCATGCCATTCTCGCCTGCCATGCGCAGATCGGTCACAACGGCGACCGGCGGCACATCCTGCATGAGTCGCGCCGCTTCATCGGCATCGCGCGCCACAAAAACTTCATACGCGTCCTCAAAGGCAGCACGTAAGCCTTCGCGCGTATGCTTCTCGTCATCAACTATGAGTAGCGTGGGTTTCATGAGACAGGGGGAAGGGCAGTGATAAAGGCCCGCTCGGCGCGCTCGCATAAAGCAAGGCGCGCT
Source organism: Opitutia bacterium (assembly GCA_947460445.1). Lineage (GTDB taxonomy): Bacteria > Verrucomicrobiota > Verrucomicrobiia > Opitutales > UBA953 > UBA8828. The sequence continues at coordinate 3,475 of CANHHS010000007.1, forward strand.
CGGGCTGCTTCCTGAAGACGCGTTTGTTGATTCGCATTGGCCACTGCCGCCAAATCATCGAGGTCGGCCAAGTAAGCCCCCGCCAAACTTCGTGCCAACGGATCAATGTTACGTGGCACGCCTAAATCAATAAGCAGGAACGGGCGGCCGCGGCGTTTCTCAATATGACTGCGAAGTGTGTCGGTAGAAATCAAGGGCCGCTCGACCGTTGCACAGCCGACAACAATGTCATGGGTGTGAGCTTGGGAAATTGCGGTGCTTAACTCAACGGCCGCACCGCCAAGTTCAGCAGCCAAATCTGCGGCATGGCTAAAGGTGCGTGATGCAATCGTGACCTGGGTGGCGCCGCGTGAAATTAACGCTTGGGTGACGCGACGACCCGCGTCGCCCGTACCCACAACTAAAACGCGCGCTTCCGCAAGTGAGCCGAATGCGCGTTCCGCTAATTCGACAGTCACATTGCCGAGGCTGACTTGACCTTGGCCGATTCCTGTATGCGTGCGCGCCCACGCGGCTGCTTGAAAGGCACGTTGGAAAATTCGGTTAAGCACTGGTCCTGTCATGCCGCGCGCCAACGCGTCAGCATAAGCGCTTTTCACCTGACCGCTAATTTCTGCTTCTCCTAACATCTGTGAATCTAAACCTGCAGCGACCGAGAAGAGGTGTTCGACGGCTGATAGCCCAGGAATAGGGCGGAGGTGTGGATCGAGGAGTCCGGCGACCGTACCCGTTGCGCGCGTCAACGCGGCGCGTACGTGTAGGGCAGCGGCTTCGTCTCCAACGACATAAGCCTCCAATCGATTACATGTGGAAAGTAATACGGCTTCAGCTAGCCCGGCTTCGCGAGCCGCTGCATAAAACACGTCTGCGCCACCTTCGGGAACCGCAAAGGCTGACCGCGCATCGAGACCGGCAGTATGGTGTGTCGCGCTCAGCGCCACAAGTGTTGCGGGCGTGGGCGACTTCATGGTGCTGATCGCGGTAGCGAGAGAACAAAAGCGACCCAGGCTGGAATGAATGCGATTAAGGATGCTCGTGCAAATGACGTGCCACTCAACAACCCTTGGCGTCGTAGGATGAGAACGCTCACGCTAGCCGTCCAAGCAAACCCTGATGCAATAAGTTTTATTAAGGTAACTTTATCAGCGCCCTGAAGCCAAGCAACCGTGCCCACCGTCAACGCCACGCCCAACATCCATACCGCTGCACCCAATAATTGATTACTGATACGGTCCAAAGGCACTAAGGCAGGGAGCAAAGAATAAATGCCGCCGAAACGACGCGCACTCAATGCGCGGTCTTGTAATAAATAGAGGGCGGAGTTGAGCGCCTGTGCAATAAGCATGCAGTAGGCCAGGACAACAGCTGCGACGTGAAGCGTAATCCATGGCTGCATATTTCCTGTCGTGGGCCGGAGTAAACTTGCGACGAGTAATGCGGTGCCGACTAAAACGCCGACAGCCCAACCAGGAAATCGGTGGTTAAAGGTGAGATCCAAAAAGAGCGCCAAGCCTGCGATGCCCCAGGCAAGCACCGTCAAAATTCCTGCCGTTGAAGAAAAACCTGCAAAGCCCAAGGGGACTAAACTCGCAGTGAGGTAAATAAAGCTCGCCCGGATAATCCAACGGCTGGCCGTCGACCACAGCGCATGCCCTCGAGAGTGGCCAAACCAATCCATAGCCGCTGCGACAAGAAAAAGCGCTGCAGCGGCTCCCAGTCCTTGATGAATGCCTAACAACGACATGTACCCTCTAAATAATAAGGTGTGACATTTTGGCAATTGGATACGGATTATGGCTTTAAAGCGTTTATAAACAACGAGATATAGATATTGCTTACGTTTAGGTGTTTGCGTTGATCCGCGACGTTCTTAGTAATTTAGACCCTTATGACCTACGACCCTTATGACCTGACCCAGCATGCACCCCGGAGCCCACGGGTAAAAATCGGTGGAATGGTTATCTTGGCCCGGATGTTGGATAAATGCCGTGCTGAATTAAAAGGGAAGGTCGGAGACTATGAGTACGGCTGCTCCTTAGACCAATCGCTGTTAAACTTTATAGGCATAGACGCCGCAGCGCTTCGAGCCGAAGTTGCAAAAGGGAAGGGAGACGGGGAGGTCTTGGCCTGGATTCGCGAGCATGCGACACAGCAACGCCTACCGCATGAACTCGACGCGTTTAATCAATGGCACGAGAAAAGGACGGCCACGACGCCAGATCGCCGTCTAAAAATGAATACCATCCAAGCCTCAACCCCTGCGGGTGCTGCCCGCGATGATTTGGCAAGCTGGTTCGATCTGCTCGACATGGATGACCACGCGAGTTTCGGTGGAAAAATTTAACGGGAACATAACCTCAACTTCACTGACTAAGAATAAACCTATGCGCATCCTACTCGCTCTTATTGCTGGCATCTTTGCTAGCTCCACTGCCTCGGCTGCTAGCTTCGACTGGAAAACACGCTTTACGGAGGGCCTTGTTGATGCGGAGGGAAAGACCGTCGACACCGCGACGCTCGACGGAAAATTCGTTGCCGTCTATCACTCCGCTCACTGGTGCCCGCCTTGTCGCGCCTTTACGCCGAAACTCGTGGAATTTGCAAATGCCCATAAAGACAAGCTTGCGGTTGTATTTGTGAGTTATGACAAGACCGCCGCCGACATGACTAACTATATGACGGAGACCAAAATGCCTTGGGCGGCAGTGCCATATAAAGCTCCATCTGGGAAAAAGAATGCTGAAGAAAATGGCGTTAAAGGAATTCCTTCTTTGATTGTCTATGGACCTAACGGCGCGGTTCTCACGCAGAATGGACGCGACCTTGCAGCCTTAGAAAAATTGCTGAAGTAAAAATGCGCGGTATTAGCCGCGTCTTAATGGTTTGCACTGGCAACATCTGCCGGTCGCCGACGATGGAAGCTGTCTTGCGTCAACAGGCGCAGAAGGCGGGCTTGGATGTTGAATTTGATTCTGCTGGCACAGAGTCTTACCATGTCGGCGAGGCTCCTGATCCACGTTCACAAAACGTTGCGGCTCAAAGAGGGTACACCCTTGCACATCTTCGAGCACGGAAAGTTCGCGTGCCGGATGATTTCATCCAATTCGACCTCATTCTCGCTGCAGACGAATCTCACTTAGAATGGCTAAGCCTTCACTGCCCGAAGGAGCACAAAATGAAATTACGCCTCTTCTTGAATGACCGGGCGTTGCCGGATCCTTATTATGATGGAAATGAGGCGTTTGAGGGTGTCTTGGATGCGGTTGAGGGCGCTGCTGCCTATTGGCTAAAGGCCCTAAGAGCGCCTAAAGCCTGAGTTAGAATGTGGGATTGCCCCTTGCGCGGGTCGGGATTGGCTTAAGGGATAGATGTACCAGGTCACCTTTAGCGATCAGGCTATGGCAGAGCTTAATAAACTGCCCACTCTTTCGCAAATGACCGTTGTGGAGGCCTTCTCTGCTTTAACGCCGGCCCTCCTCGCGCAGGGGAGTCCAGAGCTTGGTAAAGTGCGCCGAGAGGGGCATACGTATCACCGTCTTCGCGTGGGAGACTACCGTGTTTACTTTGAGTCGAACGGTGAGTCGCTGCATGCACATTTCATTCTGCAACGTCACACGTACACAGACTTCGCCTTCCGAACACACCTGCCCGTCGATATTGATGAAAGTTCGGTCGAAGAGCATAGTGCGTTCTGGGCTTTTGTTGAAACCCCTCCTCCCCGTGACTGACCACGAAAAACCTACCTATGCGTCGCCCGAAGAAGCTGCGCATATTTATCTCCTACCGAACCTTTTTACCGCCGGCAATATGCTCTGTGGTTTTCTCTCAATGAAAGAGTGCATTGAGGCCCGGTTCGTTGATCCCAACGCTGCCGCATCCATCCGCGCAGATCACTACACCATGGCAGTCTGGTTTATTGTCTTCGGTTGTATCTGTGACTTATTTGATGGCCGGGTCGCGCGTGCATCTGGCCGTACGTCTCTCTTCGGCGCAGAATTTGATTCACTCGCAGACATCATCTCTTTCGGTTTAGCGCCCGCTTTGATGTCATGTTTCTTGTTAATTCAACCTGACCAAAACAAAGATTTAACTTTGGCTACCTGGCTCTTTGCCTTCCTTTACCTTCTGTGTGCGGGTGTACGTCTTGCGCGCTTTAATGTTCTCACAAACCCACTTGTCCCAGGAAATGAAGCTCGGGTTAAGGGTGGAGACTTTGTCGGACTTCCTTCACCTGCGGCCGCAGGGACGATTGCCTCCATTGTTCTCGTGCTCGCTAATTTCATGGGAAATCCAGAAGATACATCAACGCAATGGATCGCTCACTCGGCCCCTTTGTATTGGTGCCTGCTGCCGCTGATGCTTTTCTTATCTTGGTTAATGGTGAGCAATATCCGCTTCCCAAGCTTCAAAGTCATTAGTTGGTCGGCGCGTGCCCGAACGCGGATTTTCATCTTAATTATCGCCATCGCTGTTGCTGCTTTCCGGTTTAAAGAACTCTTCGTTCCGATGGTGTTTGTAAGTTATATAAGTTTTGGAATTTTCCGGCATTTCTTCCTCTTAAAAAAGAGTGAAACTGACCCAGCTCCGGACGACGAATCACTCTGATTCCAGTGTGAATAGTGTCCGCATGGCGTGTTGTTTCGCTACCCTGCGAACAACCCCTTGGTTATACACGCGCTGTTCACGGTCTTAAAACAATAGCATAGTCAGTACTATCAAGGGGTTGTGGGGTTGTTCGCCTAAATGAACACTCTATGTACGGGTATTAAGATATATGTATATAGGTTAATACAGATAGTCCCAAGCCAGTGTGGGTAGGTTTAAGCATTGGATGGTTGCATAAGGGGTAGGACATCGCCCAACCTATCGTCATCATGAAGTTCAAGGTAAACCGTAATCATTTCTTCAACGGCCTAGCCTGCGTGACCAACATCGTCGGCGCACGTGTGACTATGCCGATTTTGCAAAACGTATTAATCGAAGCCGAAGGGGAAATGGTAACATTAACCACGACCATCATTGATATTTCGGTTTGCTGCCGAATTAAAGCGACCGTCTCAACCCCTGGAAAGATCACCCTTCCTGTTAAACGCTTAGCAACCATTGTTCGTTCATTGCCGAGCGCAGACGTAACCGTAGATCTCGCCGGAAAAGAGCGCGTAAAAATAAGTTCAGGATCTTCGACATTCCAAATCACCGGACTCGGTGCAGAACAATTCCCACCTGTTGCGAGCTTCACGGGTGCGCCAACAGCAAATCTCGATCAAGAAGCGCTAGGCGCGATTATTCGCAAAGTTCAATACGCGCAATCAACTGACGAAAACCGCTACATCCTAAACGGCGTTTTCTTCGAGTTCGAAGCGACAAAATTAAATGTCATCGCCACAGATGGCCGCCGGTTAGCAAAATCAGAACTTGCCCGCACGGGAAGCGGTGAAGCAGCCGGCCTTATTTTACCAGCTCGCACCATCAATGAACTCAGCCGTTTGTTAAAAACAGGCCAAGTTGCATTCACCCACAACGAGCGACAGGTAGCTTTCCAGATTGATGTGCCGAAGAACGACGAAGGCCTCGTTGATAAGATCCAGCTTATCTCGCGTGTCGTTGAGGGCAACTATCCCAACTATCGCCAAGTTATCCCGAAGGACACCGGCTTTAAGGTCCGCCTTGAGCGGGAGAAATTCTTAGAATGCGTACAACGCGCAGCCCTCATGACAGACGAGCGCAACAACACTGTGCACATCTCAGTTTCCAAAGAAAGACAGACACTGGAGATCACTGCCCGTTCAGCTGCTGGCGAATCGGTCGAGCCGATTGCGGTAAAATATGAAGGTGCGAATGTGAACATCGCCTTCAACCCAACCTACTTGATTGAGCCACTGAAGGCGGTCACAGAAGACGAAGTGGATCTCGAGATTAAGTCCGACACCGACGCTGGCGTTCTCCGCGGAATCAAAGAGACGTTCCTCTGCGTTGTCATGCCGCAGCGCGTTTCTACCTAAGAGCCTTAAAGGCCAGGATCAGAGATATCAGGCAGCGCTGCAATCGCCGCCATGATTCGCCGCGAAGCTTCGCCAAAGCGGTCGTCGTGGTCTTTGCCAGGATCTAATGACGATGCGGAAATGGCTTTACCAAATTGAATGCGAATGCGTGCACCGCCTCGTGGCCACTTCGAGCCACGTGGTAAAACATCGCGGATGCCACGGATACGTACAGGGACAACAGGAACGCCCGATTTAATTGCCAATAAGCCAGCACCTGACTTCGTCGGCTGTAATTGGCCGTCCATGCTTCGAGTTCCTTCGGGGAAAATTAAGAGTGCGCGTCCTTCTGCGAGTACCGCCAGGGTCCGGCGAATCGCAGAGATATCGGCTTCGCCTCGGTCAAGCGGGATTGCCCGACAGGCGCGGATAACCCAACCGAAAACTGGATTATCAAAAAGTGTTTTGCGAGCCACGAAAGCAATTTCTCGCGGGATAAGTCCACCAATTAAAGGCGGGTCTAGCATGCTCTGATGGTTGCTTGCGAAGAGGCACGCACCTTCAGGCACGCTCTCCCAGCCATCTGCTTCAACGGTCGCAAATGTTTCCGCAAAGAGACGCGCGCCATTCGCAACGAGGTGGTAAGCAAAATTGCGTGTAGCCAGTAACATAAATCAACTACGGGCTTGGGCGATAAGAAGCCCCACTTTTTCGACAACTTCTAGGAGTGAGAGCGATGTATTATCAATGCGCGTAGCTCCATCCGCACACACCATTGGAGCGGTGATGCGCGAGGCATCTTGCTGATCGCGCGACAAGACAGCATCCGATTGTCCTTCGGCAGCCCGACGCGCCGTGCGCGCATCCACATCTGCTTCTAAGAAAATTCTAACTTCTGCATCTGGCATAATAACGGAGCCGATATCGCGTCCCTCCATAATGATGCCACTAAAGCCAGCAGCTTGGGCGACGCTTACTTGGCTGCGCTGGTATTCAAAAAGAAAATGGCGCACTTCAGACATGGCCGCAAAGCGTGACACCGCGGCATTGACTTCCGGGCTACGCAATTCAGCAGCCATTGGAACCCAGCCACTTAAAGTTAACTGAGCGCTGTGACCGGTAATTTTCGTACCCAGCTGAAGGGTTGGAAGCGCTGCAATGACAGACCGCGTATTATCAGGTGTAGCTGATGCTGATAGTAAGGCTCGGGTGATAGACCGATAGTGAGCCCCTGTATCGACGTGCATTAATCCATGAGCAGCGGCGACCGCACGGCTCGTCGACGATTTACCCGAAGCGGCCCCACCATCGACAGCAATCCGCAGGAAGCTACCGCGCAATTGTTCGAGGGCCTCAAAAAAATGCGGGAATGTTTTTCCCGTACAAGCTGGGTCTTGGATGGAAATCCACGGTTGGCCGTTTCCATGTAGGTTATAAGACCCCAAGATCCCAAAACTCATCGCGACTCGGTGATCCTCATATGTATGAATCGCGACAGGTGCTTTGCGTGAGGCAGCCAGCATAGCCTCGCGGCCTGGATGAATCGTCAATGTATCCAGTGACTGATCAATGCGTAGGCTTTGAGCAGATGGTTCAACACGCACCCCCAAGCGTTCTAATTCGGTAGCCATTGCTAAGACGCGATCCGTCTCTTGATGGCGCGTGTGGCCAATACCCCTTAAGGTAACAGGCTTATCAAAGAGTGGTGCCAGTGCCGCAACGGTAAGGAACGTGTCGGAGAAGGCGTTGAAGTTAAAATCGCCGCCACGCAATGCAGTCCATGAATGCGCAATAAGTGCACCTGTCTCTTCATGAAGGCTAGCTCCACAAGCCCGGGCAACGGTGGCAAAGGCGGTGTCGCCTTGTAGTCCACTGACATCGTAGCCGGCCAAACGCACCCGACTTTCTTTCCCGGTGACAGCAGGAAGCGCTATAAAATAGCTAGCTGCGGTTGCATCGGGCTCAATTGCGTAAATACATGGCGTGCGGTAGGCTCCGGGCTGCGAACATATCCAAGCCCCGTGGCTTTGAATAAGAGGACGGCCAAAATGCGCGCACATTTTCGCGGTCATTTCGACAAAAGGCTCCGATACGGTTGTCCCACTTAGGCGGACACTAAATCCAGAAGCGAGCGGCGCGACCATTAGAAGCGCGGAAAGCATTTGCGAACTAGAAGAGGCATCACAGCTCACTTCGCCACTAACGAGGCCACAGGTAATGAGGCGCAGGGGAAAACTGTCGGCGGGCGAACCCCCAGGGGTTAAACACTTCGCACCTGCGGATTCTAGTGCCCGCAGTAATCCCGCCATTGGGCGCGTGCGCATGGCAGCATCGCCATCGATTTCATAATCACCCGAAGGATGCAGACAAAGAAAGGCCGTTAAAAAGCGTGCAGCCGTTCCTGCATTGCCGACATGTAACTTCGCTTTGGCCTTGGGAATACGCCCGCCCAGACCAACCAATTTAATTCGGCAGGCCGATTCATCTGCATCAACCGAGAAACCGAGTTCTTGAAGTGCAGCGACAAGGATACGCGTATCTCGACTAAAGAGAGCGCCTTCCAGAATAGTTTCACCGTCAGCCAGAGCGGCCAATATCAACGCGCGATTGGTAACACTCTTTGAGCCAGGTATACGTGCAAGCCCGCGAGCAGGGCCACGGAAGGGTTGAATAACGCGTACGTCACTCATGGTTAGTCGAGCCGTTGGCGGAAGGCTCGAGCGCCATCAAGGTAAGCACGGATCCCAGCGGCGTCTTTCTTTGCCAATAAATTCCTTAAGTCGGCGGATGATTGCTCAAGCTCTTTCAGCAAAGGAATTAGGTGGTCGGCGTTTTCTAGCAAAATCGGAACCCAAAGCGATGGGTCACCTGCCGCGACACGTGTTGTATCGCGCAGGCCGCCTGCGGCCAAATCCAGCCGGGCCTGTTTCTTAGAAAGCAAGTGCGCGAGAGCGGAAGCGGTTGCATGCGGAAGGTGGCTAATAGCAGCCACCGCTTCATCGTGAGTTTCAGGTGTCATCTGAATAATATTAGCCCCGAATGCAGACCATAGGTCAGTGGCAGACTTAACGAGTGTTAAATCTGTCTTCTCCGTTGTGGTGATAATACATGGACGACCGTTAAATAACTTTGCATGGCCTTGCTCGGCCCCGCCTTTTTCTGATCCAGCCATCGGATGGCTTCCAATAAAACGTTCAGGCTTTGTGAAGACGCGAGCCGCAGCCGCATGGACGCTACGCTTAGTACTTCCAACATCTGTCACCCATGCGTCTGCAGAGAGTGTAGAATAAATGGACTCAAGCAGAGAGGGAAGGGCATCGACGGGCGCAGCCAGGACAATACAATCAGCACCGCGTACTGCGTCGCCAGGAGTATCAAAAATATCTGCAATACCCTGGACGGCTTGCCGGCTGGACGCTGAACGCGACCAAGCTGACAGTTTCACCCCAGGAAGGCGTAGTTGTGCCGCCCGGAGCACGGAGGCACCGAGCAGGCCGACACCAAGTACGGCAAGTCGTCTGGGGCGCAGGATTTCCAAGGTTGAAAGCATGATGTGTATGTCGCATAACCATGGAGCGTCCAAGCAAATCGTTTAACCCTGCCTAAACGCCCTTTTGCCCGTGAATCCTAAATTTGAGACTTCAAGCCCAAGCCGGCGCATGGATTTGAAAAAGGAGGCAAGGGATCACCGCATTCGGCGATTACGCGAAAAGCTTACCCTGCCCCTTATTATCTTCGGACTGATTGGCGGCTTAATGGCGGTAGCCGTATATATCACGAGCAATCAGCGGGGCTCCAATCCCGAGACGCGCCTATCCTCTCAAGATCTTACCAAGTTAAAGGTCGAAGTCGAAGAGCACGAAAAAAACTTCACCACTTTGGTTCAAAAGAAGGCCAAAATTACCGACGAGGACTTGGGTGAGTTAGAGTCTGCGGTTGAGAAACAGGATAAATACGTAGCGGCGACAGGAGGGACTCCGGCAGAAACAAGCCGACTCGAGAATTTACGGACACGCCTTCACGTCTACCGCGGAGAGCGACTCCGAGAAGAAACCACCAAGTTAGAGGCGGACGCTAATAAACTCATCGAAGAAATCACGAAAGCACGGTTACAAAAAAAACCGACCGAAGAAGCCTCCGCTAGTGCAGTGAAACTCTTGCGCCGAGCACTTGATTTAGAGACAGAAATTTCTCAGAAGTGGGTGCTTTCAAACCTTGATGACCCTGGTCGTCGTGCGCGCTTAGACTCGCGCATGCGCCGCCTTGAGGCAGACCCACTTTGGCAAAAAGGTCGCCGCCTTGAACAAGAAGCGGAGACCGCCGCTGCTGCAGGAAATTTTACGGCAGCAGAAGAGGCACTTAAAGAGGCTATTCAAATCGAACAGAATTACACGCTACGCTTCCGCGATGTTCGGGCTACCGAGTTTGACCGCGAAGAAAAGCTGCGAAGAAAATTAGACACTATCCGCTCCATGTTGGCAAAGAGCGCCATCGATGAGATTGTTAGACAGGCCCACGCAGAAGAAGCCGCACGCCAGTGGCAAAGCGCGGCCAAGAGTTGGAAAGCAGCTATCGACGCCCAGGCTAATCTCGCCAAAGCCTACCCACAAAGCAGTTACGCTGCCCGCAGCATAGCGGAGGGCTACACCGTCTCATTGACACAAGTTCTTGCGATGCCAGAGGTCGAAGCGTTTCGGGCCGACATGGCTAAGTTGCGCGATTTGTTGAGAGATGGAGAAGTTGCGAAAGCGAGTGCGCTTGGATCCGACCTGTCGATACGCGCGGATGCATTAACGCGAAAATTCCCTTCTGCCCTCACGGAACAAGACCCCGACAAACAACAGTTGGTCTTTATTCGACAGCGCTCGGCGTCATTAGCGGTTATTCGTGAAGCCGTTGTGAAACAACTCATCACCCTCCCTGCGCGAAAAAATGTCCGCCTCCTGCGCACAGAGGTTCCGCAATCGCTCTATGTTGCTGTCATGGGTGTAAACCCAAGTGCGAAACGTGATGCAACGTGTCCGGTAGAGTCCATAACTTATGAAGACGCAGAAAAATTTTGTACCCGTGTCGCGTGGTTAACAGGATTGAAGGTGCGTTTGCCAGACGCAGAGGATTATTTAGCCGCACAAGGCGATGCAGGTCGACAGACACCTGCTGACGAAGCTTGGACCATTGACACATCGGACGGTCAAGTGCGTGCAGTCGGAACAACGAAGGCCAACCCACTTGGGTTTAGCGATCTTTGTGGTAATGTCGCAGAGTGGGTTCGTAGCTCAGACAATTCAGTGAATGTTACCCTTGCCGGTGGAGATGCGCAATCTGCGCCCAGCACGACCTTCCCATTTGTACAAGTTAATCGGCGGGAAGCATCGCGATTAAGAGGCATTCGGCTGGCAGTAGACCCTTAATTCAGGACAGGTCGGGTTTGACAGCGCGCGGGCCGACGGGTCTAATGTTGTGCTATGCCGCCCCCCCACGGCACTACTCAACACCCTATAAGGCGCGCCTTAATTTCGGCAGCGTTCTACGGAAGCCTTTTGGCGTCAGCCCTATGGTTAGCGTACGATATTCGTTTCTTAGACGGCTTTAAATTTGGTTTAGATCCAACTGCGAGAAACCAAATTTTTTCAAATCGCCCGACGGCTTTGCTTTGGGCCGTGCCCGTAAAGCTAGTGCTTCTCATCGCGTTTGGGCAGTTTAAAGGAATACTTTATTATTTTCGATTACGCGACGCATTGCGCCTCGGGGGAGCGCTCTTTTTATCATCCGTCGCAATTTATTTTATAGTGCTAAGTCGGTGTTTTGGCGAAATACCACGCGGCGTCTTGCTGATAGATTTCAATCTTTCGCTAATTTTCTGCATGATTTTCCGGACAGGTATTCGCGTATGGAAAGAATCAACCGACACGTCCGATGAAGTTGGAACTGTCGAGCGCATCGCCATTGTCGGCGCAGGTGGAGCGGGAGCCCAACTTGCCGCAGATATACAAAGCCGTCGAGGCCACGGTTTAAAACCAATCTGTTTTCTGGATGACGACGTTGATAAACATGGACTCGAAATCCACGGATTACCAGTACTTGGAGCCCCTGAGCAGTTAGCGTTCTTAAAAGACCGGCTTGATTTAACCGAAGTGATTTTAGCACTACCTACCGTTAGTGCACGGCGCATCCGCGAAGTTACCGCCCTTTGTGCAGAAAACGGCTTACGCACACTTGTTGTCCCATCTTTACGTGAACTCGCTACCGGCCGCGTGCGCGCGTCAGATATTCGTCCGGTCTCCTTAGAAGATTTACTTGGCCGGACACCTGCGCAACTCGACGAGCACGCCATCGACTCGATTGCCGAAGGACGAGTTGTTCTCGTTAGCGGTGCCGGTGGCAGCATTGGATCTGAGATTGCCCGGCAAATTGCTGCCCGTCGCCCATCGCGACTCCTGATCCTCGATCAATGTGAGGTTCTTCTCTATCAGGTTGAGCAAGATTTAATTAATCTAGGTTATGGCGCGGTCATCACACCGCTCGTTGCGGATGTCACCGACGTCTCTCGGATGGACGCAATTTTTGCCAAGTATCGCCCGGGCCTCGTTCTTCACGCCGCTGCCCATAAACATGTGCCGATGATGGAGTCGCAACCCGGAGAGGCTATTAAGAATAATTGTTTAGGCACAGAGAATGCGGCACGGTTGGCTTCGAAATACGAAGCCGAAAGGTTCGTTTTGATTTCAACAGATAAAGCGATTAATCCAACGAATGCCATGGGGGCGTCGAAGCGCTTAGCTGAGATAGCCATGCAAACGCACCAGGCTCGGCCGGGTAATAAAACGCGCTTTATGGCCGTCAGGTTCGGAAATGTCTTAGGATCAAGTGGCTCAGTTATTCCGCTCTTCCGTAAACAGATCGCAGTGGGCGGTCCTGTTACCGTGACGCATCCAGACGTCCAACGTTACTTTATGACTATACCCGAAGCGGTCGGGCTGGTCTTGCAATCGGCTGCGCTTGGTACCGGCGGCGAGATTTTTGTTTTAGATATGGGAGAGCCTTTAAAGATTATGGATGTTGCGCGGCAACTCATCGAGTTGAGTGGCTTTAAGCCAGATGTTGATATTGAGATTAAAATCGTTGGCCTGCGCCCGGGCGAAAAACTCTTTGAAGAGATACAGCATCGCGATGAATCTTTTGCGCCCACACCCCATCCGCGTGTATTCCGTTTTGTTTCTAAATCTTTGCCTTGGGATGAGCTGGAAGGCTTCCTTGCCCGTGTCAGAGAGTTGGCCTTTGCGGATCGTGATTCCTGTAAGCTAGGAATTCAGCAATTGGTGCCAGAATATAGCCCTTATATTGAGTGAGCGACGGTTCGGGCTTCACACGCCTCCTTCTGTCACGCACGCTATATTCCGCATGGCCCGAACCGCACAATCGCAAGTCGGTATCATTATGGGATCCCAGTCCGACTGGGAGACAATGCAGCACGCTGCCGAAATTCTTCGTCAGTTACGCATCCCTTTCATCCATGAGGTTGTTTCAGCCCATCGTACGCCGCATAAATTAGTGGCGTATGCAGGAGCTGCAAAAAAATCTGGGCTAAAAGTTATCATCGCAGGTGCAGGCGGCGCGGCACATCTGCCGGGCATGGTTGCTGCGATGACGCCGTTGCCGGTGCTCGGTGTGCCAGTTCAGTCCAAGACACTAGACGGGCTTGATTCTTTGTTGTCGATTGCGCAAATGCCCGCAGGGATCCCCGTACATACTTTTGCGATTGGTCGAGCCGGAGCTACGAATGCTGCCCTTGGGGCCGCGGCCATTTTAGCACTCTCGGATGCTGCCCTCGCGATTCGCTTAGATAAGTTCCGTTCTAAGCAAACCCGCACAGTTCTCGCCAACCCTGTGCCCGGTCGTAAGGGCAAGCGTCGCTGAGCTGATGGCCACTCACTTGCTTCCTGGATCCACGGTAGGTATTCTTGGTGGTGGGCAGCTTGGTCGCATGTCGGCGATGGCAGCGCGCCGACTCGGTTACCGGGTAGTGACATTTGATCCTTCACCCAGTGCATGTGCGGCGGCTGTGGCCGACACACACATCACTGCGGCCTGGGATGATGAGCTAGCCCTGCGCCGCTTTGCAGGGTTGTGCCAGCGTGCAACTTTAGAGTTCGAGAACATTCCTCCAGCAACTATCCGCACCGTTGCAGAAAAAATCTCTGTTCACCCAAGCGCAGACGTTCTTGCGATATGCCAGAATCGACGTCGCGAAAAAGAATTTTTGAAGAACAACGGAATTCCATGCGCACGCTTCGAAGTTGTTTCAAGCGCTCCTGAATTAAAAAACGCGGTTGCCCGCATCGGGACGCCCTGCGTTCTCAAAACCGCAGACTTTGGTTATGACGGCAAAGGACAGGTAAAGATTAAGGATGGTTCAGCTGATCTTGACGCTGCGTGGGCACAGCTTGGGTCACCCCAAGGAGTCCTCGAAGGATGGGTGCCTTTTGATATGGAAATTTCTGTGATTGTTGCCCGCACCGAAGATGGACACGTCGCTGCGTTTAGTGCGGCTGAGAACATCCACCGAAATCACATCCTCCACCTTTCTATTTGCCCGGCGCGGATTTCTGAAGACATCGCCCGGCGTGCAGAGAGTTTAGCGATTAGCGTCGCCAATAAACTTCAGGTCGTTGGTTTGCTCGGCGTTGAACTCTTCGTTACCAAAGGCGAACTCGTCGTGAACGAGCTCGCCCCCCGTCCGCATAATAGCGGACACCATACTTTGGATGCCTGCGAGACGAGTCAGTTTGAACAACATATCCGGGCGGTATGCGGCCTTCCCCTGGGTGGCACGAAAGTCTTAGCCCCTGCGGCAATGGTGAATATTTTAGGCGATGTGTGGCTTCAGGGCCGCCAGCCTGACTGGTCGAGCGTTCTTGCTGACCCAAGTGCAAACCTTCATCTCTACGATAAAGGTACGCCAGCACCTGGACGTAAGATGGGCCACATCACGGTGACGGCTGCAACGGTCGACGAAGCCGTGCGCCGCGCCGAGGCACTCCACGCAACGCTCTAAACAATGTTAGTCGTGCAGTATTTGTTCTGGGCGAATACATTAATTTTAGTTCCGGTTTGCCTTGGGACGTTACTTAAAGCCTCCGTTACAGATCAGGGTGCGTTCGCGGAAAGCACCGGATGGCGTACGCTGGTTGGCTCACTTTGGATAGCCATACTCGCCTGTTCTATTCTCGGCATATTCTGGCCAGCCAGCTTTGTATGGCTGCTCGTCTTACAGGTAATTTATAAGTCAGTTTGGCTGCTGACCTATGTTGTGCCACGGCTCGTCAACGCCCGTTATGCAGAGATCCCTGCAGGTATCACGAGCGCTTTTCTATTTATTGTACTCGTGTGGCCTTGGTTTATCCCATGGCGGCAAATCATCGCCTCACTTTGAGTGGTACCGTTTAGTCGAGTAAATCTGGCCGACGCAGGAAGAAGGTAATCGGTGGCTGCGCAAGGGCCGCAAAAAGGAGAATTGCCTGAAAGACGGGCGGTTTGGCCTTAAGCCCTGCCGCCTGAGCGATGTAATTTTTCGCCATCACTTCTGTAATCATCGCAAAGGCAAACATAACGCAGAGCGTCGTTAAGAGCCCCCATACCCATGGCCAGCGTGCTGATTGCATGATTTTCTGCCATGGGAGTAATAAGCACGCACCAACAAAAATATAAAAGTAACCTGAAAGCTGTAGCAGCATCGGCCATGTAACGACGGCAACATCCCAACGCGGCCATACGCCGGTTAAATCACGCAGTGCGTTTAAGATAAGAAAAACGCCAAAGATAATACTTATAATGCGTGCTTGGCGGAGGCCGGCAGGAATTTCGGTGCGCATAAAATAAATCGAGGAGTCGTTAAACTTTTAAAGGTCGAAAGAGGGCGACATCTGACCACTCACCCATGACTCGGCCATCTGAATGTAGACCTCCCCATACAGCGGCAGCCTTAGTTTCGAAATGTGTGCGCACGGCGGCTTGCTCTGTGGCAAGAATTCCACTCAAGGCAAGGACGCCGCCGGGCTTGACGGAAGCCAACAGGTTGTCGGCATAGATGCACAGGACATCACTAATAATATTGGCGAGAACAACATCTGCTTGGCCTGTCCATCGTAGGCCCTCTTCCAAGCCCATATGGGAGAAGCGGACGGCATTTTCCGGAAAACCATTTTCTCGCAGATTATCTAAACTTACACGAACCGCTTCAGGATCTCGATCAAAGCCATTAACTTTTGCGCAACCTAAACGCGCGGCCGAGAGGGCAAGAATGCCCGACCCACAGCCCGCATCGGTAACCGAAGTTTCAGCTATAGGGTGTGAGCTCAGATAATCCATCAAGCGCATTGCACAAAGGCGGGTGGTGGGGTGATCCCCGGTTCCAAAAGCCAGCCCTGCATCAAACCAGATAACGGCAGCATCGGCAGGAACTGTGTGTTTACCGCGCAACCAAGAAGGAACCCAATGAAGGCGCTCGTGATTCCAAGGTTTCAAATTTTCTTTGTAAGCTTCTTTCCAGTCACGATCCGCAAGCTCGTTCTGTCCGTACTTTAAGGGTAAACGCTTAAACGCAGACCGCAAATTTTCCCAAGCGCCGTCCGCCTCTTTTTGTGTTTCGAAATAGCCCATCACAAAATGGGGCTTACCTGGCCCTTCATGGTAAAGCATCCAGGGCGATCGCGTGAGTTCACAAAACCAATCCTCGAGCGGCTGGCTCAATTCCGCAGGAATTTCTTGGCGTAATTCAATCATGGCAACCGCGTGCGACTAAGCTGAGCGATAACTTCAGGAAGGAGCTGGTGCTCCGCTGCGTGGATCCTAGATGCAAAGGATGCTTCTGTATCATCGCTAAGACGTGCAACGGTCTTTTGACCAAGGTGCGCGCCTTCGTCAATTGATGCATTTACCCAGTGGACGGTACAGCCACTTTCTTTGACGCCTGCGCGCCAAGCCTGCCCAATACCATCGAGGCCAGGGAAAGCTGGGAGGAGGCTAGGGTGAAGGTTGATAATGCGATTAGGGAATGCTTCGAGCAGCGGCGCTTTCAAAACTCTCATGAGCCCAGCAAGCACCACGAGTTCTGTCCCAGCTGCTTTCAGCGTATCGGCCCAGGCCTGTTCCCGTTCAGGAGAAAACTTTGTCCGGAAGGGACCGGGATCCAGTAATGTCGCAGGAACACCAAATTTTGGGCCCAGCTCTAAGATACGTGCTCCAGGAATGTCGCAGAAAATGCCGACTACCTTTGCCAAGCCGAGCCGGCCTTCCTGCTGTGCACGCAGGACGGCTTCGGCGTTTGAGCCGCGGCCTGAGCCAAGCAATGCAATGCGCATGCTTCTAAAGTGGGGGTCTCAGGCATGCGGGCAAGTTGAATGGCAAGCGGTCTGTCCTCGCTCAACCGCACAAGAGGTTCTAATTTCGGCCAATACGCCATTTATGGACCGCCGAGAATTTGTCCGACATTCTGCGCTTTTTGCCACGACTGCACTTCTTCCCGCAGGCCTAATGGGTGGTACCAGTAACCCAAGCAGTATTCAACTTGGCATCGATGTTTTAGCGGCACGCGGTTTCGATGCGTTGCGCGGGGTGCGCTGTGGACTCTTAACACACCTTGCGGGTGTAAGCGCCGACGGCAGACGGACCATCGACATTCTTGCTGCCGCACCTGGCGTTCGGCTGACAAAACTTTTTGGCCCTGAGCATGGCATTGACGGAAAAGCTGCCGCCGAAAAATCGGTCTCAACGATGCGCGATGGACGCACTGGCCTCCCTGCTTATTCGTTGTATGGCGATACACGGAGACCAACTCCAGCCATGCTTGAAGGCATTGATGTCATGGTGATTGATCTCCAAGACATTGGCTCAAGGTCCTACACTTACATTAGTTGCATGCGGTACGTGATCGAGGCGTGCTTTAGTTTTCCGCGCCCAATACGTGTCGTCGTTCTAGATCGGCCAAACCCTTTGGGCGGCGAAAAAGTCGATGGTCCGGGATTAGATTTAAAATGGAAGAGTTACGTCGGGGCTTACCCGATGCCCTATGTACACGGATTAACTATCGGCGAGATTGCTCGATGGGCAGTGTCGACTCCGGGTGTCTTAGAACTCGATGATGCAACGCGGAAGCGCGGTGTTCTTCAGGTTATCCCGATGCAAGGTTGGCGGCGTGACATGACTTGGGATCGCACAGGGCTCAATTGGGTTCCCACATCACCGCGCATCCCTACGCACGTTGCGGCATTTGGCTATGCGATGGTTGGGCTTGGTTGTCAGCTGGGAGACTTCCGCCATGGCTACGGATTAGAGATGCCATTTAGATTCCTGTCTTATCGTAAAAAGAAAGCCGCCGACATTGTTGAGGCCCTTGGCAACCGCATCCCAGGCTTAACCTTAAGCCCGCGCACGATGTCAGACGGCACCCAAGGCGTTTACACCACCATCACCGATTGGCGCGCTTTCCGGCCCTGTAGCGTATCGCCGCATCTTTTACGCCAGTCATGCGAGTGGAGTGGTAATCCGTGCCCTCAAGCAACACGCACGGAGCGCGATCTCTTTATTAAACACTGGGGCCGTGAAAGTATCTTTGATACCTTTAAGCGCGACGGCCTACGCACGGACGTCGATGCTATGGTACGCGGTTGGTCAGCCGAGTGTGCGCAGTTCCGAGATAGTACGGCCTACGCCCGTATCTATACTTAAAAAGTTTTAGTAACTACGACCCTCGCGCTTCTCCCAGTAATTGATGAAGGCGCGATTCAGCACTCCCAGGCCCCCTGGGGTCGGATAATTTCCGGTGAAATACCAATCCCCCAAGCTGCTTGGACAAGCCTTGTGCAATGCTTCGATGGACTGGAAGACGATGACGAGCTCACCCTTCCAGCCAGACTTTGTTGGATAGACTAGCTCGGCGGCTTTTCGGGAAAGCTCTTTTTCACTAAAGGCATCGTAAATTCGGCGAACGTGATTTTGCATCTCGTGTGTCGGCTTCTTGGCTTGGGCGACGCAATCCTCGTACACTTCTCGCAACAAAGACTCTTTTCCGGTTTCTTGGCAGAGAGCGACAGCGGCTTGGAAGGCTAGGAACTTACCCATCTCCGACATGTCGATGCCGTAGCAATCTGGATAGCGAATCTGCGGGGCCGTCGAAGCGATGACAATCTTGCGCGGATTTGGCCGAGCTAAGATGCGTAAGATCGACTGACGAAGGGTTGTGCCACGTACGATAGAGTCGTCGACACACACGAGTGTATCACCTTCGGCCACAGTGCCGTAAGAAATATCGTAAACGTGCGACGCCATTTGTACCCGACTCTTCTCCTGTGAGATAAAGGTCCGGAGCTTAACATCTTTATGGGCTACTTTCTCTCCGCGAGGCCAGTTCCCTAAAATTAGTTTATCGAGAAGCGCCTCATCGAGCTTTCCGGCTTTTTGGGCTTCAAGAATGGATTTCTTAACTGCACCGCGACGGCGCACGCGCAACTCCTCCATTAAACCATACCAAGCGATTTCAGCGGTGTTAGGAATATAGGAGAAAATGGAGCGCTCAAAGTCACCGCCGATTTCTTCGACAATTCGATCTGCGAGCGCAGCACCGAGAGCTTTACGCTCGGCATAAATACCGGGGTCATTGCCGCGCGAGAAATAGATGCGCTCAAAAGAGCAGTGGGTTTTGGGACCCGCGGGTAGAATAGTTTCCGTACTCACGCGTCCATCAGCCTTAATAATCAGGGCCGTACCCGGCTCGATTTCTTTTACCTCAGCCTGGGAAGCGCCAACAATTGTCATCAACGCAGCCCGTTCGGAAGCCACCGCTACAGAGTCATCGGTACGCACCCACCAGCAAGGACGGATGCCATTGGGATCGCGCAGTACGAAGGTGTCCCCATTCCCAATCGTTCCAGCGATGGCATAACCACCATCCCATGCTTTGGATGACTGGCGAAGAACGCGACCGACATCAAAGTCGTGCGAGATAGCCGCTTGCAGCGCAGGTCCTTCTAGGCCTTGCGTGCGATGGTAGCGGAAGAGTCGATCATGCTCTTCATCGAGCCAGAAACCAATTTCTTCTAAGATGGATTGGGTGTCGGTCGAATAAATGAC
>CANHHS010000008.1 GCA_947460445.1 Opitutia bacterium
ATCGAGGACAGCCTTTGCGCCCTTATCTTCTTCGGCATCCAGTAATCCAGTTTCTGACAGAACTCGTCGTGCACGCGCCGAAGCATCAAACTCAACTGGCAACGTAATTAAAGTGAAGAGCGTGATGACAACGTATGCACCAATCGCGATGTTTAAAATAAGATGATTCGAGCTGCCGCCATGGATAAGGAAGCCGCCTAAAAGCATTACCCAAAAAGCGACTTGATTGGCGACAATGGTGACAGGGACGAGCACCGAGCGGAGTCCAAGCGCAGCATAACCTTGGGCATGCTGGAGAGCGTGACCTGCTTCGTGTGCAGCAATCCCGAGCGCCGCAATACTGGTACCGTCATAATTATCAGCCGAAAGGGCCAAAGTTTTGGTCGCGGGATTGTAATGGTCGGTAAGAAATCCTTCCGCACGTTCGATTTTCACCCCTTCAACACGAGCCGAACGCAATACTTCTTGAGCGGCCTCCGCTCCAGTAACACCCGATCGGGCGGCCACTTGGCTCCACTGGTTAAACGTAGCTTTCACCTTCCACTGGGCCCAGAGACCAAGCAAAAGCGGGACAATCAAATAAGCTAAGGCGGTCATCATAACAGGGCTAACCGTTAGCGATAAATCGCCTGGGTGCAAGCGGAGGCGATTATAACCTTTTCCGAGGATTGGAGTGGCGAGCGAGGCTGGACATTCCCAAAGACTCCGAAACAGTCTAACCCGATGGCTGACCTACGTATCGCCGACCGCACATTCCATTCACGTCTTTTGACGGGTACGGGCAAATATGCTTCGGCCGAACAACTTCGAGCTGTACTCGATGCGGCGGGTTCTGAAATTGTAACGGTGGCAATTAAACGCGTCCAATTTGGCCGACGCGAAGACTCAATCCTGGCAGCACTTGACCCGAAAAAACACCTCGTGCTACCAAACACCTCGGGGGTACGTAACGCCCGTGAGGCTATTTTTGCAGCAGAGCTGGCACGCGAAGCACTGCAGACGTCTTGGATTAAACTAGAGATTCACCCGGATCCGAAATATTTAATGCCCGATCCAGTTGAAACATTAGCCGCCTGCGAAGAACTCGTGCGTAAGGGATTTAAAGTTCTTCCCTATATGCATGCGGATCCTGTTTTGGCTAAACGCCTGGAAGAAGTCGGTGCTTCGGCCGTCATGCCGCTAGGCGCACCCATTGGCTCGAACCGCGGCCTACTTTCACGCGATTTTATTCGAATCATCATCGAGCAAGCACGCGTACCCGTAATTATTGATGCAGGACTTGGCGCGCCGTCGCAGGCCGCCGAAGCACTCGAAATGGGCGCAGACGCCGTTCTGGTGAATACCGGTATCGCTGCAGCCAATGATCCTCTAGTGATGGCGTGCGCCTTCCGCTTAGCAGTTGAAGCCGGGCGCATGGCGAGAGTTGCAGGACTGGGAGCAAGTTCGTCGAAGGCTGAGCCGACATCGCCGCTGACAGACTTTTTAGGTTAAGCGGGCGATTCACTACCCCAACAAACTTGACCGGCTGCCGTGACAATGCTTGCAGCTGACAATGGCTCGCTCGCACGCGCAATCGCACCGCTCATGGCTGCGCCGCTTGCTCCTAAGCTTTTTAAAAATGGGAAGTCTGCCGCAATAACACCACCAATGACATATGCTGGCAGAGGCGCAGCAGCCACAATGAGATTGCGAAGGGATGCTTCCGTGTGGACGGGGGCATGGCCAACTTTTGTGGCCGTTGAGCGCAATGGTCCCACGCCGACATAATCCGGGGAGCCTTCAGTTAGCCGTACTAAATCGTCCAGAGAGTTTAGCGTTACGCCAATCAACTTATGGGGCCCGAGTAATTTTCGTGCAGAAGCCGGCGAGCCATCATGCTTTCCCAAATGAACGCCATCGGCCGCAGAAGCCAAGGCGACTTCTGGCGAATCGTTGATGGTACAGATGGCGCCGTGCGCATGAGCGACCGCCACAACTTGCGAAGCGAGCAAGATCCATGCGTCCGTCGGAAGTCCTTTGGCACGTAACTGCACCCAACGTACCCCACCCTGGCACACGCGCTCTGCCTGCTCAACAGCAGTGAATGCGCTATCGTCGAGCGTAAGAAATTGAACGGCGGGCAAACGTCGCACGTCGTTTAACTTTTCTTTTTCCTAAGTCGGGCTGGCTCTTCCCCAAGCCAAGCTCGCTCTAAATCCAAGAAAGTCTTAACGGGATTTTCGGACTCCCAAACACAACCAATGAACGCAACGCCATTGAAACCAATTTCACGGGCGATGGCAGCTGTCTCAGGAGTGACGCCACCAAGCGCATACACGGGACAACCGCCTTCAGAGCGCCAGCGTTGGAGAATGACTTCAAACTCACGATGCGTACGGTGTGGCACATGATTCTTTTTTGATACCGAAGGGAAAACTGGGCCTAAGACAGAGTACTGGCGACGCCGTGGCCCCTCCATAAGTTCGTCGTAAGAATGACTCGATGAACTAACAGGGCGTTGTTCTGGCCAGTTACGCGGAATCGATTCACCTGTCTTTAAGTGAAAACCCCCGAGACCTCGCGAAAGAACAATCTCCGGGTATGCGTAGAAAACAATACGTGGCCAAAAAGTGTCCGGAATTGCATCTAAGAAGTCTGCATGGTCTTTGGCTGACCAGGAGGGCTTGCGCAGGTGCAAGCGGCCAAGGCCCGCGGCAAAGAGCCGTCGAATAATTTTTATTTCTCCCGGAACGTCATGTTCAGGTCTCGTAATTAAAACGAGATTGGGCTCAGCAGGAATCGCTGGGCGAGGGAGCAGGAGATCGCGAAGATAGCGTAGCACAGGTATTTCAGCCGCCTTGGGCAGCACGAATGACGAGAATTTGAACGCCTTCTGCAAGCCGAGTCTCGGCCCATTGGCTTCGAGGAATAACTTGGCTATTCACCGCGGCAGCCACCCCAGGCTCATTCGCAAGATCAAGCTCAACCAATAACGTCTCTAAATTGGCCGCTGCGGTCTCCCGAGGTTGGTCATTTAAGATAATGCGCACATTTTAAAGGTGTAATGAACCAATGATAGAAGCAAGAAGGGAGGTGGCTGTTGCCAAATGTGAAGATTTGGGTTTGCTCCGAAGCCTAATGCGTCACCTGCTTTTAATCTTTGCCTGCACCCTCGCAGGCGCTGCTGATTTACCCATGAAAGAATCCACACCTACCGCACCTCGTGCCATCCTTCACACTACCGCCGGTGACATCACTGTTGAGTTTTGGCCAGACGTTGCACCCAAGACCGTCGCCAACTTTGTGAAGCTCGCTAAAGAAGGCTTCTACAATGGCACTGCTTTTCACCGCATCATTAAGGGATTCATGATTCAAGGCGGCTGCCCAAATACCAAAGCAGGCCAAACAGGCATGCCAGGAACAGGTGGACCAGGTTATCAAATTAAGGCTGAGTTTAATGACCGACCTCATGTACGTGGCGTCCTTTCAATGGCTCGCTCTCAAAACCCCGATAGTGCGGGCTCGCAGTTCTTCATCTGCCACGGGGATGCCAAATTCCTCGATCGTCAGTACACTGCCTTTGGCAAACTCGTTGCCGGGGACGATGTTCTGGAATCAATTGCGACGGTCGCTTGCAGTGGTCCTGAGCGCTCAACGCCTGCAAAACGCATTGAGATTACCTCGGTAGAGGTCCTGGCGGCTGGCAAATAAGCCTTCGCCCTTTACACCAATCTTCTACCGCCTTATTTCTACCTATCCCCATGAAAAACCTCCGTCCCCTCGCCCTCCTCGCTTTAACGACCGCAGCGGCCCAAGCGTATAACGTAGAGTTTCAATTCGGTGCGAATCGCCCAGCTAGCGGTGATCTCGCCGGATCTTACAAAGGCGATTCTGCCACCGGCCTCTCCTGGTCAACAAATATTAGCGAGCAGATTAGCCTCGGCACGACTTTTAGCCTCCGCCAACTCGAGCACAGCCGACCCACCCCGACCCAGAATGACGTCAAGAGCCTGATGCTTGATCTCGTTTGGGAACTCGGATCCGAGCGTGGTGGCATTAAGCCATTCTTCGGCGGAAGCATTGGTAACAGCTGGATTGATACCCAGACGGGCAACGACAACGCCATCACAGGAATCCTAAGCGCCGGCCTTCGCTTCAACCTCTCCGATACAACTGAGTTCGTACTCGGTGCACGTTATTTCAATATCTGGAACGTCAATTATTCAGACACTGTCAGTGAAGACGTTAAAGGCTGGGAATCCTACGCAGCCATCCGCTTGAAGTTCTAAGTTAAGAACTTTTGTTCTAAAAAGCCGCCTTCGGGCGGCTTTTTTATTTTCCGGTGAGAACGCCCTGCCCTCGCAACCAAGCTGCGAGCAACTCTGGCCATTCACGCGAGGCCGGGCAGTTCCCATTGACGCCCCAACCGTGACCACCTGATGCATAAATATGCGTCTCCGCTGTAGAGCCCGCAAAACGGACTGCTGTCGCCAACGCAATTGAACCACTCGCAGGAATAGGGTCATTCGCACTATGAACAAAAAAAGCGGGTGCTGGGTGGCTTCCGGGAATTGGCGTCACTCCATTCGGCCCACTCAGTAGAACTTTGTCATCCTGACCAGCATCCAAGAGATAGGCTGGGTAAACCATCGCGGCATAGTTCGGACGCGACTCAGCTGCTGCATTCGGTTGATAGGCCAGGCGTGCGACTAAGTTTCCACCAGCAGAAAAACCCAACGCCACGATTTTGTCAGGATTTGCCCGCCACTCTGTGGCACGCTTGCGCACAATCCTTACGGCTTCTTGTGCATCCAACAAAGGCACCACCCATGGCTTTTGCGGATCTCGACGTGGCACACGGTAACGCACAACCGCAGCCGCGCAGCCTAATGATTGCATCCGACGAGCGACCCCAACCCCTTCGTGGTCTTCGGCTAAAATGTTATAGCCACCGCCTGGAAAAATTAAGACGAGCGGAGATCCGGGTGCCGTCGCAGGAAAAAATACGATGTCGGGTGTGAAAACGTTTTCTCGTCGGGTGTCCTTGACGGTGCCGTAAGGATTTGCACCCGTCGCCATTAGCGAAGTCTCACCTGGCGGCGCACCTTCCCAGATATCCAAGCGGAGCGGCGTCCGGTTTGCGCTCACAAGCAAAGGCACCAGGAAGCAAAGCGTTGCAAATTTACTCATGACGCAGGGCTTCAATCGGATCGAGTCGGGCCGCTCGCACAGCTGGATAAACGCCTGCCAGCAGACCAATCGTCACCGATGAAGCGAAGCCTCCGAACATAACCCAAGGATTCAAAGCAGCGGTAACCCCGCCCGGCACGACGGCTGAAAGAATGAAGTTCATCACGGCTAAGAGAATAGCCGAGACGGCCAGTCCAATGAATCCACCCACAGAGGCAATGACTGCTGCTTCCGCCAAAAATTGCAGGAAGATGTCCGAGGCACGTGCACCGACAGACTTGCGCACACCAATCTCACGAATGCGTTCATTAATTGAAGCGAGCATCACATTCATAATACCGATACCACCCACAAATAACGAAATGGCAGCAACCCCGCCAAGGGATAGTGTGAAAGCAGATTCAGTTTTACGAAATTCATCAAGGGTCTCTTCGTTTGTATCGACGCGAAAATCTTGGAGTCCATTATGGGACTGCAATAAGGTACGCGTGATCTGGGGCACAGCATCGGCCAATGCTTCAGCCGAAGGAACCCTGAGTCCTAATCCGGTAAGCTTGTCATTACCCGTAAACTTCAGCAAAGCGGTCTCGAGAGGAATATATACGCCGCTGTTACGCCAGCGCCACATACCTCCTCCGCCCCCCTTGGACCTGCCGCCGCTTGGCCGAATCGACACGCCAGTGCTTTCAATGTTATTGAGCACGCCGACGACGACGAAGTTTCGTCCACGCACTTTGACGGTCTGTCCAAGCGGATCCGCATTTGCACCAAACAAGTCTTCGGCAACTGCAGAACCAATCACACATACATCTGCTCGGACTAGTTGGTCTAAGTCGCTTAAAAAGCGCCCTTGATCCACCCATCGCCGGGCAACCGGTAGATAGTCGGAAGTACAACCGCGAACAACTGTGTTGATTTCCTTACCATCTCGCGAAACACGCTCCCAACCAACATCCGCTTCAGGGGAAACATACTGAACCGATGGAACTGTTGCTCGGAGTAATTTAACGTCTCGTAAAGTTATACCCTCTGACTGGTCTGCAAGGTGCTGCTGCTCGCGCGGGAGAGCCTCTTTAGAAACCGTGATTTTTTCGATACCGCCCATCGCGTCGACGAATTGGCGGAAGTTGCCGACCATTCCCTGCACAACCGTGACCATCGCGACCAAGGAAGCCACCCCGAGAATAATCCCAGACATGGAAAGGATTGAGCGCACCTTGCTTGCGAGCAACTCGCGAAGTCCGTTTGAAATCGCCGGACGAAGTCTGTCGAGCAGTCTCATGTTCGCTTGTCCTCCTGAACGCATCCGTCACGCATGGTAATAATACGGCGTGCATGTGCAGCGACTGCCAAGTCATGCGTGACCAATAAGATGGCAATGCCTTCACGGTTCAACTCACCCAGAAGCTGGAGGATGCGATCGACATTACGTGAATCTAAATTGCCCGTGGGCTCGTCTGCTAAAATTAAGGCAGGACGACCAACCAAGGCGCGGGCAATCGCAACGCGCTGACGTTCGCCGCCCGAAAGTTCGGTTGGACGGTGCGTCAACCGGTGACTCATACCGACGCGATCAAGGGCTTTCTTAGCAGCAGCATCGCGCGAAGCAGCGTCAGGAAAATCATCGCGGTAAAGCAGTGGTAACGTCGCATTTTCCAATACTGTCAGGCGTGGTAGTAAATTAAATGACTGAAAAATGAATCCGACGCGATGTGAACGATACCAAGCGCGCCGGTCCGAAGAGAGTGCGCTGACATCTTCTCCCTCAAACTGTATGCGACCAGAAGTTGGTACATCCATAAATCCAAGGATGTGCATCAAGGTGGACTTCCCTGAACCTGACGGGCCAAGGATGGCAGTGAATTCGTTTTGCTCAAATGTTAGGTCTACGCCTGCGAGTGCATGCACGTCCTCTTCACCCATCCGATAGGTTTTCCTCACGCCTTGTAATACAGCGAGCGACATGCCTTTAGCGAGCGCCAGCGGGGCGCACTAAACTAACCACATCTCCATCTTCTAATCCCTGCGTAATCTGAGACCACGTTGAATCGCCCAAGCCAACCTTCACGAGGCGACGTTCCCATTCCTTACCTTTACGGACATAAACGACGCGATCGGCATCTTCGATAAAGATGGCTGAGACTGGCACGGCGATACAGCCCTCTGCTCTGTCCAAGCGAATGCTTGCATTGGCACTAATCCCTGGGCGGACGCCAAAACCTGACTCAAATGATATCTGACAAGGGAAGACACGTACTTCTTTATTAACCCCATCACTCGTGCCAAAGGGCGCGATAAAGGCGACTTTTCCAGGCCGATGCAAACTAGGCAATGAGTCAAATGTGAGGTCTGCTTCGCGCCCTGTAACCACGCGCGCAGCGTCAAACTCATTGAGGTTTACGTCGACACGCAAAGGGTCTGTGTCGGAAACTTTCATCAACAAGGTTCCGCTATTAATCGACTGAGCACCGACCACGACTTGTCCCTCAAGAATGCCGACATCCGTAACAATCCCCGCATGCG
Organism: Opitutia bacterium; assembly: GCA_947460445.1. Lineage (GTDB taxonomy): Bacteria > Verrucomicrobiota > Verrucomicrobiia > Opitutales > UBA953 > UBA8828. The sequence continues at coordinate 7,693 of CANHHS010000008.1, forward strand.
GAGCGCGAATAGTTGTCTTCCGTAGATTTTCGGCCGCTTTGTCTAAGCGAGCTTGAATAACTTCAAACTGAACCTTGCTGACTTCGTGTGCCGTGACGGCGTCTTCTAATTCTTTAATGGAAACAAACTCTTTGGCACGCAAGGCCTCCGCCCGAGATCGGTCGCGAGCGAGTTTTTCTACGTTCAGCTTCTGCAACTGAAGATTCCGAGCGGCTTCATCATAATCAGCTTTCACTAAAGTTGGATCGAGCTCGACCAGGAGCTCATCTTTTTTGACAGATTGGCCAATTGCCACTGCTAAGCGCAAAACCTTGCCACTCGCTTCTGCTTTAATCTCGCTGGTAACAACAGGTCGCACGAAACCTGAAACTGTGACAACCGATTCAATGTCGCGCTTAACTGCTTTCGCAATTAAACGTAATGCAGGGTCATTGAGTGCTGCCGTCCCGCGAACATCTTTAGGCCATAGCCACCAAGCGAGCCCAGCAACGGCGCAAACCAGTGGAAGAATGTAACGGAGGCGGGTCATGGATTTTTTAAAGGAGGAAGGGTGTCATCGACGCCAACACCTGAGCCGCTGCGTGATTCAGCATCATCCCAAGTAAAGCCGTGACGCGAAAGCAATGTACCGTCGAGCCGGGCTACGCGCGCAGAAGCAACCCGTGCATCTAAAAGTGCACTAACCCAAGATACTTTAGCCGCATCCAGTGATGCTTGGGCTTGAAGAATTTTAGGAATATCAGAAACGCCGGCCGAGTAACGGGTGCGCTCGCCTTCGTACACTTGCTGTTGTAACTCAAGAGCCGCTGCGGCGGCTTCGCGCCGCGCACGGGCAGCCTCGAGATCTCGCCAGCTCGCTCGGGCGGTAAAGGTTAAGGCCTGCCGAATGTCGGCCAGACGCAAATCGGCTTTGCGCCGGTTGCGCTCAGCTAAACGAACGCGAGCTTCCGTATCACGAAAACCTAGAGGAAAGGAAAGTGTTAGGGTCGCAGCGCCCGTCCAACTATGATCATTCGGGAGGGCATTCAGGGCTGAGTTAAGGCTTCCAAATCGATTAGCCTCTCCGTTTGCGCTACCCGTAACTGCTAAGTCGAGTTGCGGATTATCATTCATGCGCGCGGCCTCGAGGTCGATCTGCGCTGACTCAACAGTGCTCTGCTGAACCTGCGCATCGAGGTCGAAGGCAAGGACTTGCCCTAACCAACCGCGATAATCATCAATGCCAGAAACTTGCTCCGGAGGCAAAGTTTGCACGACAACCTCGGCGGGAGCATCTGCAGTGCCATCGAGCCCTAAAAGGCTACGCAGCCGAGTGTCGGCTGCATCGGCTTGTTGCTTCGCATTTAAAATACTGACGCGCTGGTTGGCGACATCGGCCTCGGCTTGAAGCTGCTCTTGAATTGTCGCAGCACCTAACCTCCGGCGCTCAACGACTTCCGCTAAAAGTGATTCGGCAGAGCGCAGACTTGATTCACGCAAGGCGACGAGTGAGCGGTAAGCAGCGAGTGTCCAGTATGCGGTTTCTGTGTCACGAATGAGATCAAGCGTGGTTGCTCTAAACTGTAAACGCGAGCGACCCGCACCCAGGCGCGCATTCACAACGGGAGCAAGGTTGACGGTTTGCCATGCGCCCCTGAGCAGCGGTTGCGTAAATGTTAGCGAAGTTCCAAGGGCGATTTTTTCGTCACCATCAATCGCATTACTATCATACCATGAGCGGCCACTTGAACCACTGAGCGTGAGTGAGCCACCTGATGAGAAAGGTTTTGTGATCCCGAGCTCGGCGTCAAACGTGTCGGTCGCAGGCGTCCCTAAATTCATTTCGGTCAGGGTGCGTGCTGAGCCCAAACGATTACGCAGGCTAAGCCGCCAATCGAACCCAGCGTCAGCTAACTCAATCGCTTCCGTCGCTTGAGCTGCATCTAAACGTGATGCGGCTAATCCGAGGTTGTGCGACAGTGACCGGTGAATGGCATCCTTTAGGGATAGAGGGCTGGAGGGCGTAGGCACAGTTGCGCCTAAAGCAATCATGCTTGAAAAAAGGTAGATGGCCAAAGGGCGCTTCATTCAATGGATACTGACCTCAACAGGGGTGGAGGGTTCCACCTTAAAAGCAAGCGGCGTCCACGAAAACGAGGACGCCGCACAGTTTTTAAGCTCGAGTTACTTTACGTCAACGAGCTCGACTTCAAATTCGAGCACGGAGCCGGCAGGAATGACGTCTTGCTCCTGGTCGCCATAGGCAAGGTTGGCCGGAATCCAGAGATGGATAACGCCGCCTTTCGCAATCAACTGAAGGCCTTCTGTCCAACCTGGAATGACTTCATTCAACGTAAAAGTCACTGGCTCGTCTTTGCGACTCTTAGTGGAGTCGAACACCTTTCCGTTACAAAGTTGACCAGTATAGCGGCACGTAACTTGGCTCGTCGCAACAGGCTTGGCTCCTGAACCAGCTTTATCAATGCGGTAACGCAATCCTGAGGCTGTGCGGGTAATTGATTTATCTGCGTCGATCTTCGTAAGGAAGGCGATATTTTCAGCCTTCACGCGCGAAGACTTTGAAACAACTCGAGCGTTTAATAATTCAGCGAAGCGCGGTTGCAGCGTTTCATCTGCGTCAGGCTCCATAGAACCAGCGAGCATCGCGGTGCGCAGGCCTGAAAGAAAAGCGTCAACTTCTGCCTCCGACATTTCGTACTGGGTGCGGAATCCAGGAAGAGGAGATCCACGACCGAGCTGGAAACCCGCTTGGATAAAACCGCGTCGCTGCTCATCAGCCGTCAAAGGCTTAGCAGGCACGACAGGTGCATTTTCTGCTGCTTTCGCCGCAGGTGCTGGATCAGCAGCGTGAAGAGCCACCACAGCAAAGGCAAAGGCGGCGAGGATGGGAGTGCGCATGGGAGTTGGAGATTAAAGGTTTTAGCGTGCGCGAGGAAGCGTCTTTAGTCGCTCCTGCAAAGAAAGTACTGTGACGGGCTTGGTCTTTAATGAACGGATGGCTTGGGCAGCCGCTTTAGCCGCATTCAACGTCGAGGCCATGAAGACCCCGCGCAGGACGGCTTCGGCACGCATTAAATTCTCATCCTGACGAGGCAACATGCCTGCTGCAGTGTTCACAATCATCTGGAGCTTACCGTTCTTCAAAAGATCGAGTACATTGGGGCGAGCCCCATCGGAAATCTTTCCGAGGCGCACCACGGGAATATTTGCAGCGACAAGCGCGTCGGCTGTGCCACTCGTCGAATGAAGACTGAAGCCAAGGGCGGCAAGCTCTCGGGCAACTTCGACCGCACCCGCTTTATCACGATCCTTAACCGAAAGGAAAACATTGCCGGCAGTCGGGAGTGGAGGCTGGGCAGCCATTTGTGCTTTAGCGTAAGCCAAACCAAGGTCTTCGTCGGTGCCCATGACCTCACCGGTGGAGCGCATCTCTGGCGAGAGTACCACCGCGGCACCACGGAAACGATTGAAGGGGAAAACCGATTCTTTAACCGACCAGAAAGCGGGGCGAATTTCTTGCGTAAACCCAAGGTCACGAAGCTTGTGTCCCACCATGCACTTGGCAGCGAGCTTTGCGAGCGGCACGCCAATCGCTTTGGAAACGAATGGAACGGTGCGCGAAGCACGTGGATTAACTTCGAGCATGTAAACTTGCCCATCTTTAATCGCAAATTGGATATTCATTAATCCAACAACGCCGAGGCGCTTGGCGAGGGCGTGGGTAATTCGGCGCACTTCAGCTAGAATAGTTTCGGGCAAACTGTGCGGAGGAAGCACCATCCCTGCATCGCCCGAGTGCACGCCTGCATGCTCAACGTGCTCGAGCATGCCGCCAACCACAGTGATTTCACCATCTGAAATAGCGTCTACATCTAACTCGATGGCGTCTTCTAAGAACTTATCGAGCAACACGGGCTTGCCTGGAGCGACGTCGAAGGCCTCGCGCACAACTGCGCGCATCTCCTCCATGCCATAAACAATGAACATACCGCGGCCGCCTAGAACGAAGGAGGGGCGCAGTAAAATCGGGAAGCCAATTTCTTCGGCAGCCTTGTAAGCCTCTTCTGGCGAAAGGGCTGTACGATTAACAGGCTGAAGTACTTTGAGCTCATCGAGGATTTCTTTAAAGAGCTGGCGGTCTTCGGCTAGAGCAATGCTGCGCGGAGATGTTCCCACGACTTTAACACCGTTGGCTTCAAGGTCGGCCGCCAAGTTAAGCGGGGTCTGTCCACCGAACTGAACAATTGCGCCCTCGCACTTCTCCGCCCGGTAAACCTCGAGCACATCTTCAAGTGTGAGCGGCTCGAAATAAAGACGATCGGAAGTATCGTAGTCGGTGGAAACCGTTTCAGGATTCGAATTTACCATGACGGATTCATAACCGATTTCACGCAAAGCGTAAGAGGCATGGACGCAGCAGTAATCGAATTCGATGCCTTGCCCGATACGATTAGGCCCTCCACCTAAAATCATCACGCGCGGTTTCGTCGAAGGGCGAACCTCCGTCTCATCGCCATACGAAGAGTAATAATAAGGTGTTGAGGCTTCAAACTCGGCTGCACAGGTGTCGACAAGACGGAAGGCTGTTGGCAATCCCGCTGCGAGACGGAGCGTGTGCACTTGCTGGCCAGTTATGCTAACTGCGTAACCAATTTGGCGATCGGCAAAGCCTGCTTCCTTTGCTTCGCGCAATAACTCAGGGGTAAGACCCTTTGGTCCGGCTGCACGCAAACGAAGTTCGATGTTATAGATGTCGCGAAGTTGGCGGATAAACCAGGGGTCAATTTTAGAGGCCGCATGCACTTCGGCATCCGTAAATCCTGCCATAAAGGCATGGCGAAGGTGGAAGACGCGTTCCGGATTCGGGCGCGTTAAGCTCGCACGAAGCCCTTCGCGATCCAAAGTCGGCTCGCCGCCAAACTTTCCTCCGCAACCAAAACCCCAGGCGCCAACTTCCAACGAACGTAATGCCTTCTGGAAAGATTCTTTAAAGGTGCGACCGATGGCCATCGCTTCGCCTACAGACTTCATTGCAGAAGTGAGTGTGGTGTCGGCGCCGACAAACTTTTCGAAAGTAAAGCGAGGGATCTTCGTGACGACGTAATCGATGGTCGGCTCGAAGCAGGCCGGGGTGGACTGCGTAATATCGTTACGCAATTCATCAAGACTGTAGCCCACGGCGAGTTTCGCTGCGATTTTAGCAATCGGGAATCCTGTGGCCTTGGAAGCAAGTGCTGATGAACGCGACACGCGCGGATTCATTTCGATCACAATCATGCGACCGTTGGCAGGGTTCACTGAAAACTGGATATTGGAACCGCCCGTCTCGACGCCAATTGCACGGATAACTGCAAAGGAGGCATCGCGCATGAGCTGGTACTCTTTATCAGTCAAGGTAAGCGCGGGAGCGACTGTGATGGAGTCGCCCGTGTGCACGCCCATCGGGTCGAAGTTCTCAATCGAGCAAATGATGACGCATTGGTCCTTATGGTCACGCATCACCTCCATCTCGTATTCCTTCCAGCCTAACAAACATTCTTCGACGAGAATTTCGTGGACCGGTGAAGCATCCAAGCCCGCCTGTGCCATCTGTTCAAATTCTTCGCGATTATAGGCAATACCGCCGCCCGTACCGCCAAGGGTAAAGGACGGACGAATGATAACAGGGAATTCAAGCCCGATGCTGACTAAACAAGCTTTGGCTGCTTCGAGGTCTTTGACGACTTTGGAGCGCGGCACATCCAAGCCGATATCGAGCATGATTTGTTTAAACTTCTCACGATCTTCGCCGCGTTCAATTGCGTCTTCCTTAGCACCGATGAGTTCAACGCCGTATTTTTCTAAGATACCTAACTTGGAAAGTCGCAGTGAAAGATTTAGCGCAGTCTGACCGCCCAACGTTGGCAGAAGAGCGTCAGGCTTTTCTCGGGCAATAATTTTTTCTAAAGCCTCAGGGGTGAGCGGTTCGATGTACGTCACATCGGCCGTCTCTGGATCCGTCATAATTGTCGCAGGGTTTGAATTCACGAGCACCACGCGGTAGCCTTCTTCGCGAAGAGCCTTACACGCTTGCGTGCCAGAATAATCAAACTCGCAGGCTTGGCCGATAATGATCGGGCCAGAGCCAATGATGAGGATAGTGCGGATATCGGTCCTCTTAGGCATAGTGATTCGGGCAACTGTCAGAGGTGAGACAAGTAAGGGTCAAGAAGGGACTACCCACAGACTGACGATTGTCGCCGAACCCGCTTGCGAAGAAGGCCTAGTCCAACAACAAACAAGCCGTGGATATCATCCGGATCAGTGGAATTCGCTCCTATGGGCACCATGGCGCCCTGCCCGAGGAAACCCGCCTTGGCCAAAGGTTTACCGTGTCCCTTGAGCTTGAAGTCGACACCCGGCCGGCCGCAGCCTCGGACGACCTAAAGCTTACCGTTGATTACGCCTCCGCCATCCGGACCGTCGAAGAACAGCTCAAAGGGAAGCCCGTCTACTTAATCGAAACCCTCGCCCAACAGATCGCGGCGCGGATTCTGGGCACCTTTTTGATGGTTAAAGCCGTCACCGTTGAGGTCCATAAGCCTTTCGCCCCGGTAGCTGCTGACTTTGATGGAATATCTGTGCGCATACGGCGCGAGCGTGCGTGAACCCAGCCACGGCACAGGTCATCCTAGCCCTCGGCGGTAACCTCGGCGACCGACCCTCCACCTTAGACCAAGCACTCTCTTATATAAGGAAGCTGCCGGGGACAGAGTTGCTCGCCATTTCCGATACCTACGAAACCACCGCGGTAAGCCTGATTCATCAGCCTGATTACCTGAATCTTTGCCTAGCGGTTCAGACAACGCTTTCCCCGCAAAAACTTTTGGCCGCGTGCTTGGCCATCGAAAGTAACCTTGGACGAATCCGTAACGAGCGGAACGGTCCGAGAACCTGCGATATCGATCTGCTTTTTTTTGGTAAGCAAACGTTGCACGAATCTGCCTTAACCTTACCCCATCCGCGCTGGGCCTCACGCGGATTTGTGGTCTTCCCCTTGAGGAGTCTTCTCCAGCGCCAACCACTCGCCAATTGCCCTGAGTGGGATTGGCTACGAACGGAGGCCTCCCAGATAACGCTCTCGGCTGACGGCCTCCGGCTATGGACCGGACCAACACCCTGGATGAATCAGAAGACTTAGGACAACCCTCAAGGCATGCGCCCGCACTATGGGTTGCCCTGCCCTTTCTTGCCGGCTGCCTGACAGATGCAGCGGGATTGATGGGTCCAGTTTATGCTTACTCGCTCGCAACGATTGGACTCGTCGGTGCTTTTTTTAGCACGAACCGACGTTCTCATTGGATTGCGTGCATTATTTTAACGGGTGTTGGGTTTGGCGCTTGCTGGCATGCCCTACGTGCCGGCCGCATGGAAAGTTGGACGGGGGATCAAGGTCGGGCAGATTTATTTGTCGAAGTTAACCAGGTCGATGAACGCGAAGAGGGTCGCTGGCGTGCGACTGGGTGGGTGCAAACCGGGCCCATAGACACGCGCCGTCGAAACATTCTATGCGACGGATTCGAGGCGCCACCTACCCCGGGCGGCCTTTATGTTCTGAGCGGATTTCTATCAGCCTGCGGTCAGCCAGATGACCCGCGCGAAAATTGGTTTCGCTCACAAAACATAAGTCTGCGCTTAACGCGTGCGCGTGTTGCTGCAGAAATTGAGCCTGCTAGTTTTCTGGCTCAGCAAGAAAACCAACTAGGGAAAAGACTCGCGGCGGGCTTTCGCGAACTTACTTGGGAAAATCCGCGCGGCGGCAGTTTGCTCGCCGCAACGATGGTTGGACAAACCCGTTTGCTTGAAACAGATGACCGATTAATTTTTTCGGCGACAGGGACATTGCACCTTTTTGCTATAAGCGGACTGCATATCACTGGCATGGCCGTGGCCTTAGTTTGGTTAGGAAGAAAGTGCCGTCTCAACGACCGGGTTGGCGGCGCTGTCGCACTCTTTACCTTATGGGTGTATGTTGAGGTGACCGGTGGAACGCCCTCGGCATGTCGGGCATGGATAATGGCGGCGTGCATCTTAGCCTGCACCACCCTTCAGCGACTTTCGAATCCCCTTCAGGGGCTCTTGCTTGCGTGCGCAATCACCTTAGTCCTAGACCCACAGGCCGCCACGGATGCAGGGTTTCAATTAAGCTACGCATCGGTCGCTGGCATCCTGCTTGTCGGCAGCCCGGCGGCAAAGTACTTCAGTCGTCCAGGGCTCGCTGAGCGACTGACACCCAAAGAAGCCATCTCCAAGACTGTCCGCGCTGTGCGCTGGCTACGCATGCGTATCGCAGAAGGCTTCTGTATTTCGGTTGCAGCAAGTACCGCCGGAGCTCCCATTGCATTGAGCGTTTTTGGATCCCTCTGCCCGGGTGGCATTTTTGCGAACCTCTTACTCGTACCACTCTCAGGATTACCGGTTGTTCTTGGAATGATTTCCGTGGGGCTTTCGTTTTTTAGTTGGCTCGATATATTGCGGCACTTCGTCAACAGCATCGCTGCGAGCTGGTTGCATGGCATGGCTTTTTTGGCAGAAATTTTAGCCATGCTACCCGCCATGACGACCAAGGCACACTGGCGTAGCGACTGGGTAGGCGCAGCCGCAAGCCTGTCGGTTCTAGGTACGATGCTTTGGCAATTTCACCAACCCACAAACGCAAAGACCCTCGCTCGGCCATTCGCCGTATTGCTGACATGGTTAATTTTTGGCGCTATACTTGTTTAAACTTGGAACTATCACCGCGAGAGGCTGATAAACTTCCATGCGGCCGCTTAGGAATATCCTGCTTTTGGCTATCCTCCTCTTTGCGGGCTGGAAATTTTGGGTTTACCAAAAAAACACTTCGGCTCCTGGCATTTCCGGCATCGACCCACGTCTAACGTATGCGAATCGTGAGGGTGAGTGTGGAACGGGGGCGGTAGTGCCATGGGCGGGCAAGCTTTGGGTGATTACCTATGGCCCTCATATGCCTTTTGGTTCTTCAGATAAATTATGGGAAATTGGCCCAGATTTATCCATCCGCGCGCGCCCCGAAAGTGTCGGCGGCACACCTGCCAACCGAATGATTCATCGAGAGAGCAATCAGCTGCTCATTGGGCCTTATTTAATTAGCGCTCAAGGCGATGTACGTGTCATACCACCGGATCGCATGCCCGGACGGCTAACAGGTACGGCACGTCATCTAACAGACCCTGCCAACAAGGTATACTACGCTACAATGGAAGAAGGTCTTTATGAAGTCGATGTGCACACCCTTGAAGTCCACACGCTCATCAAAGATGACAACCAAAGGCCGCGTCCCAAAGACAGCCCAGAAGAAATCACCAAAGAGAACCAACCGCCTGGACCTGGGGGTCATTCACGATTGCCAGGTTATCACGGCAAAGGACTCTACTCGGGACAAGGTCGCATCGTCTATTCCAACAACGGAGAGATGGATGCCCGTGTACAAACCGATCCGACCATTCCTTCGGGTGCTTTAGCTGAGTGGAAAGGCGAAGGCGACTGGTCGCTGGTTCGACGCAATCAATTTACAGAAGTCTCGGGGCCAGGAGGAATCACAGGCAACACGCACCCGGAAACAGATCCCATCTGGAGTATCGGCTGGGACGCCAAATCACTCACCTTAATGGTTTTGGATAAAGGTAATTGGCAGGCCTACCGTCTACCCAAGCCAAGCCATAGTTACGACGGTTCGCACGGCTGGAACACCGAGTGGCCCCGCATCCGAGATATCGGAGAAAGCGATTTACTGATGACGATGCACGGAGCCTTTTGGCATTTCCCGCGCGACTTCCGTCCGAGCCATTCCGCAGGCATTGCGCCACGCTCGGCTTACCTCAAGGTCGTCGGGGACTTTTGCCGATGGAACGATCTCGTTGTCCTCGGCTGTGATGATTCTGCTAAATCAGAATTCCTAAACAAACGTTCGCTCAAAACAGAAGGCGCCGCGCCGCCACAATCGAATTCAAATCTTTGGTTTCTACGACCGAAACAACTTGATGAACTTGGGCCTGTTGTTGCTCGCGGATCTGTCTGGCTCAACGAAACGCTTAAGGCGGATACCAAGAGCGATCCTTTCCTTTTTTCGGGCTTTTTGCACCGAGGAGTTTATTTGGCACATCAATCCGACGAAGCAGTAAAATTCACCGTATGGGTCGATAGAGAAGGCAATGGAACATGGACGGCCCTGCGGGAAATTTCCATCCAAGCACATGAAAGTACCTGGATGGATTTTATGCCCAACGAACAAGGCGCATGGATTCGCCTTTCCGCCGACAAGCCTGCCCGCGGTGTCGTAGCATCTTTTCATTACCGCACCGAAGATATGCGGTCTAATTTAGCAGACGACGACTTTGGGTGTCTTGCTGCAGCGACTACACAACAGCGACGAGGAGGCGTACTCCGCTCGCTGGGGGCTGAGCGCATTGGCCTCGTTGTTAACAACCAACTCTACACGATAGATTCGTCACTTAAAGTCCGTGCAACCAAAGATGAAGTTGCGCTCAAAGCCATCAACGCATGCGCGCCGAGTCCAATGCAGGCAATTAAAGCCGATGCCGCGTCCATTATTATTGAGGAAGATGGTAAGCGCTGGCGGCTTCCATTTGGCACAACAGGCCACGACATCGGAAGAAGTCGCTTTTGTCGCGAAGTCGCCACCGAACGTGATCTCTTGAATGTTGGTGGAACTTTCTTCGAACTTCCCGCACGCAACGCTCAGGGCATGGCGAAGGTTCGGGCGGTCTCGACGCATGCACGTAGCATTGAGGACTTTTGTACGCAATTCGGGATGCTCTTCATCACTGGCATCGATGCAGACGCTAAACCCAATAAGCACTTGTTACAAAGTGCTGACGGCGCCGCAGTAGTTTGGGTTGGTGCAGTCGACGATCTATGGCGTCTCGGTAAAGCACGCGGGCAAGGTGGCCCTTGGAAGGATACCGTTGTGCGTAGCGGAGCCTACTCCGACCCTTACTTGATGTCGGGCTACGACCAATGTGCCGTCACCGTAGAGGGTAATACTGCGGCAACCATCCGACTCGAGGTCGACGTCGACGGAACGGGCGTCTGGCTGCCTTACACATCCTTCAAAGTTAGCCCAGGCAAGGCCATCCAGCATACATTCCCGAAAGCTTTTGGCGCTTATTGGATCCGTGCAGTCGCCGACCAAGCTATGACGGCCACGGTGCAGCTTGAGTATCGCTAAGCTGTCAGTCGCCACTTGCACGAGCGACAAGGGTTCTCACACTCCTTAAGCGAATCCATGGAAAAACCCTTTGACCAAGTCGATGACGCTATTGCGGATATTGCCGCAGGTCGAATGGTCGTGGTCACTGACGACGAAAATCGTGAAAACGAAGGCGACCTCGTGATGGCGGCAACCAAGGTAACGCCCGAAGCTGTAAATTTCATGACGCGCTTTGGGCGTGGACTCATTTGTGTGCCAACCGTCGAGGCTCAACTCCGACGGCTGGGTATTGAGCAAATGGTGCCAGAAAATAAAGAATCTCAGCGCACAGCCTTCGCCGTCGCCGTTGACGCAGCGAAAGGCATTACGACCGGCATCAGCGCCGCAGATCGTGCACACACGATTGCGCTCCTCGCAAATCCAGCGACGCGACCAGAAGAACTTGTGCGCCCAGGACACATCTTTCCACTCCTCGCGAGACCTGGCGGAGTTTTACAACGCGCCGGTCATACCGAAGCAGCGGTCGACCTTGCCTTGCTTGCAGGACTTTCACCCAGCGGCGTGATTTGCGAAATTCTAAATGACGATGGCACAATGGCGCGCGTGCCTGAATTAATTGAAATGAAAGCACGTCATGGCTTGCGCATGATTTCGATTGCCCAACTCATTGCGCATCGACGCAAAGACACCCGCTTGGTTGAGTGCGTTACGACGAGTGACTTTGATTGTACATGGGGGAAATTCCGCCTGCATGTCTATCGCTCAACCGACGGACGGCAGCACCTCGCCTTCGTTCGAGGATCTATCAATAAAGAGCCAACCTTAGTGCGCGTTCAGCGCGAAAACTTATTGGCCGAGCTTTTTCACGGAAAGTCATTCGGGATGGGCGGCACGCTCGAAGCAAGCTTCCGAGCCGTGGCCGCCGAAGGCCGCGGAGTTATTCTGCACATTGGCCAACCTGACGGAGGCGTTCGTGCGGATGCCGGTGGCGTACGTCTTGGAGAAATGGATGATCGTGATTACGGCGTTGGGGCTCAGATCCTCGCTGACCTTGGGCTGGGGCGCATTCGGCTGCTCACGCATAGCCCCCGAAAAGTTGTTGGCCTTTCTGGACACGGGCTGGAAATCGTTGAACAAGTACCGCTTCTTTAAACAGGTCTCCATTCGGGCTTGCGGGAAGGGTCCTCGCCTGTTGGTTTAAACGACCGTCCCTTCACACATGAGCAAGGATAAGCCCAAACCGACCGCCATTGATGGCAGCGACCTCTGGTTCGCCATTGTGGCCGCACGCTATAACAGCGACTTGGTTGAGGTTTTACTGCAACGCGCTCAACGCACCCTACTAGATGCCCGCGTCCCGTCGGCGCAAATTAAAGTCGTGCACGTGCCCGGCTCGGCTGAAATTCCCTACGCAGCACACATGCTCGCCATGACAGGCGAGTACGATGCCGTTATTGGCCTTGGCGTTGTCATCGCTGGCGAAACACCTCACCACGAAATCATTGCAGCGTCCACTGCCGCCGCTTTGCAAAATTCTGCACTGCGCAGTGAAGTGCCCATGATCAATGGCATCATTGTCACTTTAGACCGTGCTCAAGCGGAAGCGCGCTGCACTGGATTATTAGACCGCGGCCCCGAGTTCGCTCGTGCCGCACTCGAAATGGCAGTGCACCGGGTCGAACTCGGCGAGCACCTCGAACACATTGATAACGAAGAACGCGCCCAGAAAAAAAGTGGCGACCCTTTTGCCCAGAACTAATGGAACCTGTCACCCCCGAGAAGCCTAAGCGGAATCGCCGGCACGATAACCGTGTCGCTGCCATGCAGTTTCTCTATATCTGGGAATCACAGCGTCCTCAAGATGTCGTGGTCGCCTTGCATGACTTCATGCTCATGCAAGAACACACCCGCGATTATTACGCCTTTGCTGAAGAATTAGTAAACGGCGTGCTTGCGCAACTCGAAGAGATTGACCGATCCATTGCAGCCCATGCTGAAAACTGGTCGATTGACCGTATTGCTAAAGTAGAATTAGCCATCCTGCGATTAGCGGTACACGAGCTATTACGTCGTCGCGATATTCCGCCTGTGGTGACCATCAATGAGGCGATTGAGATTTCCAAGATGTACGCAGGGGAAGACTCGCACCGTTTTGTCAACGGGGTGCTTGATCGAATGAAAGAAGGGCTTGGTCGCCCGCTTCGCGAAGCGGCCGAGGACTGACTGTGGCTGGCGGCTTTTTCCAACGCCTACGCTCGGGTCTTGCGCAGACCGCAGACGCTATTAGCGCCCTGCTCGCTCGCCCGCTTGATGCCACGTCTGGGGCTCAGCTTGAAGAACGTTTGCTCGCGGCCGACCTAGGCCCTGAAACTACCGCGGAAGTCATGGCTGCGGTGCGCGATGCTTGGCGACGTGAACCAAATTTACGTGCCGGTGGCGCCGCTGAAGTCGCAGCAACTGTCATCGCTCGACACATTTCTACAGAGCCGTGGAATCCTAACTGGTCGGCGCAACCTCTCGTCATTGCATTAGTTGGCGTAAACGGGGCAGGCAAAACGACAACGGCAGCCAAACTTGCCTACAAACTAAAGGCTGAGGGACGCCCGGCTTTACTGGCTGCATGCGATACATTTCGTGCAGCTGCGGGCGCGCAGCTCGAAGCCTGGGCAGAAAAGCTGAGTGTGCCGCTCGTCGGCGGTAAACCTGGAGCTGATCCTGCAGCGGTGGCTTTTGATGCGATCACAGCAGGGAAAGCGCGCGGCATGGCAGTTGTCATACTGGATAGTGCCGGTCGACTGCACACCAAAGAGCATCTCTTAGAAGAATTGCGGAAGCTTGTCCGCGTCTCCTCTAAAGCACATGCGCACGCACCCCACGAACGCTGGCTGGTTGTGGATGGCTCACTCGGGGCAAACTCCATCGAACAAGCACGCAGCTTCCATCAAGCGATTGGTCTAACGGGAATGATTGTCACGAAGCTTGATGGTGCGGGTAAGGGCGGCGCAGCCATTGGTATTGCACGTGCGACAGGTCTTCCGGTCCGTTTTATCGGCGTCGGCGAGAGCGTTGAGGATCTACAACCGTTCGATGCTACGGCCTATGCTCGGGCACTTGTAGGCTTATCAACGTAATTGCTCCTGCCTTGCCGAGAGGGCCATAGAAGGCTAAGTCTAAAGACCATGAGTCCAATTGCCCACACTGTGTCGCTTGGCGATCGCGCCTACGAAGTGCGTATCGGCAACGGCGTCAGCCAAGAGGCAGTGGTGCGGGCTGCCGCAGAGCGAGCCAAAGGCCGCGTGGTCGTAACAGTAACTTCCCCAGGCGTGCAAAAAGCGCTGCCGTCTCTCGTCAAA
>CANHHS010000009.1 GCA_947460445.1 Opitutia bacterium
AGAAGGTCGCCAGCATAGCTCAATTGGCAGAGCAGCCGTTTTGTAAGCGGCAGGTTGTCGGTTCAACTCCGTCTGCTGGCTCCACCTTCCTGTCTTCTGCCCGATGGTGTAATGGTAGCACGACCGACTCTGACTCGGTCAGTCTAGGTTCAAATCCTAGTCGGGCAACCAGGGCAGGCTTACTCCGCTATCCAGCTTTGCCCGCGGCGAAGTGCGTCAGCCATTTTCACCAATGGGCGGATGGCGGCCACATCATGAACGCGCAACATGGCAGCGCCTTGTTGAATTCCCCATGTCGCACACGCAGCATCTCCGGCTCCGCGTAAAAGTGGGTCTGGTTGTTGCAACACTTTGCCCAAGGTTGATTTTCTGCTGGTGCCCAAAAGTACAGGCAGACCCAATGAGCTGATTCGGCTTAAGCGACTCAGTACTTCAAGGTTCTCGCTATGACTTTTTCCAAATCCAAATCCAGGATCAATCCATAGCTGATGTCGGGCTACGCCCGCTTCCTCAGCCCGATTCACGGCCATTCGTAAGTCTCGGAGAATGTCTGGCCAGAAATCTTGATACACGGGCGTGGTGCGATTGTGCATCAGGATCCAAGGACAACGACACCTTGCCGCTACCGTACCTAGATTGGTTTCCGCGCTATCGGGGGCTGCGCCCCAGACATCGTTTAAAATATCTGCCCCGGCGGCGATTGCAGCTTCTGCGACTTCGCTACGATAAGTGTCGGCAGAAATCGCAATCTTCGGAAGGCGTTTGCGTATCGCTCGAATCGCTGGGAGGAGTCGTCGTAATTCTTCAGAGGCCTCAACCGGTGTTGCTCCTGGTCGGGTGGACTCTGCGCCGACATCAATAACGTCAGCGCCATCGTTGGATAACTTTTCTGCCAAATCGGCAGCGACTTCAGGGTCAGGTATTTTTCCGCCGTCTGAAAATGAGTCAGGCGTTACATTGATAATGCCCATGAGCAGGGTGCGCTCTCGCCAATCGGGCAGTTGGGTTCCGTGCGGGCTTGTCCATCTCATGAACCTTAAGTCGAAGGGGCAGGGCGACAGGTCAACCCTTCCCCGTTTCATCAGTAGGTTACATCGGGTGGTGGATAAGGTGCCTTAATGGAATTTTAATACGTAACTCATTTACCATCAGTTACTAAAGTAGATAGCATCTGGGCTTTTCTGGGATGCTCTATGGCGGGTTTATACGGGGGTAGTACTGTGGTATTTCGCTGACAACCCCGTGTTTATTCGTTCCTAACCATAGGTAACTCTGTTCCATGTTCCTCGCTGTGCGTCGCTTCCTGCTAACTTCACTTCTGCCGTTGGGAATTTTGACCTTAACGGGATGTGCCATGCGCCGCTTCGCGTTCGCCTGTCTTCTGCCGATAGGGTTTTTAGCCTTAACAGGTTGTTCAAAGGCGGAGTGGGTTGGTCGTCAGTCGCCCATGGATCCAAAAGGGCCATTAGCTCAATCACAGTTCGACGTCTTCATGTCGACTGTCTGGCTCTCGCTCGTGCTTTTTGTAATCGTCGGCGGCATCTTGGTTTACGCAGTGATTCGTTTCCGTGAACGCCCAGGCCAAGCGAACACGCGCCCGCCTGAGCAAGGTCATGGAAATCCCATGATTGAAATCGGATTGATCATGGCTTCGGTGGCCTCGCTTGTGGTCATCGCCATTCCCAC
Source organism: Opitutia bacterium (assembly GCA_947460445.1). Taxonomy (GTDB): domain Bacteria; phylum Verrucomicrobiota; class Verrucomicrobiia; order Opitutales; family UBA953; genus UBA8828. Next base: position 1,687 of record CANHHS010000009.1, read on the forward strand.
GCTCGAAGCTATTTGGTACATGGATGATGTGCCCATCGAGGCAAAGCCTACATCGAAACTCTCTGCTTGGTATACAGGTAAGATTGATTCCAAGGTTGCCGAAGATGTTCTCACGATTGATGCCGTTGGTAAGCAATGGTGGTTCCGCTTTGAATACCCTCAGCTCGGCCTCACTCAAGAAGGCAAGCGAGCGATACCGAATGAAATCGTTATCCCTCGTGGCAAAGCCGTACGCATCAATCTTCGCTCGGAAGATGTCATTCACTCTTTTTGGATTCCTAAAATTGCCGGCAAAGTCGACATGGTTCCAGGGCGTCGTAACCATATGTGGATTCAGGGAGACCAAGTTGGGCTTTACTACGGCCAGTGCGCAGAGTTCTGCGGAGATTCGCATGCATACATGCGCTTCCGTTGTCGCGTGGTAGAACCTGAAGAGTTTGCAAAATGGGTTGAAGCCCAGCGCACACCTGCTGCTGAGCCTGCAGCAAACTCACTTGCTGCTACAGGCAAAGCGCTCTTTGCCCAAAAAACTTGTGCAATGTGTCACCGTGTTGGCGGTCAGTATGATGCGGGTAGTTTTGCTCCCGATCTCACACACGTTGCTTCGCGCACATCCCTTGCCGGCGCTTGGCTCGACAATCGCGACCCTGCGACGCAATTGGCTATCGATGCCAAAGGTAACACCGAGCTGTCTGCGCCGATTGACCCCGCTTTGCAGCGGAAGAATCTCGCCGACTGGATTGGTTCATCGGGCGTATTGGTTGATGCGAATGGAAAACCTGTACATAGCGCTGACATTAAACCCGGGAACCGCATGCATTATTACCGCATGTTCAATGTCGCCGGTCTGAATGAAACCAAAGTGAAACTCACCCAGGCCGAGCTCGATGCAATCGTCGAGTACCTGATGACCCTTAATTAATCCCTTAATTTAAAATCCATGGCAACTGCCGCTCATCACGCCCCTGTCACCGACAAGACCGAACTACCCGTCGAGCGTAGCGATATTGGTCTCGTTCGCCCTGATCGCACCACTGGCTTGCTCGATTGGTTGACGACCGTCGACCACAAGAAAATTGGCATCCTTTACGGCGCCTTCGCGATGTTCTTCTTCTTGCTTGGCGGCGTCGAAGCGCTGGCGATTCGTACGCAATTAGCAAAGCCGAACAACGATTTCATTTCGGCCCCGATGTATAACCAGATGTTCACGATGCACGGGACAACGATGATCTTCTTGGGCGTCATGCCTTTGTCGGCGGCATTCTTTAACTTCCTCGTGCCCTTGCAAATTGGAGCGCGCGACGTGGCTTTCCCTCGCCTCAACGCATTCTCGCTTTGGACCTTCGTTTTTGGCGCCTTCGCTCTCAATGTTTCCTGGGTCTTTGAATTTGGCCATTTGCAGGGCTGGTTTGATAACTACGAGTGGTACAGCAAATTAGTTTATAAAGATTTCGCTCCCGCTAACGGCTGGTTCTCGTATGCACCATTGTCAGGAACATTCGGCCAGGCCGATGCTGCCCTACATGCCCAACGCTTCACGGGCGTCGGCACAGACTTCTGGATTATCGGCATTCAGATTCTTGGCGTCGCATCACTGGCGGCATCGTTTAACTTCATTGTGACGATCTTTAATATGCGTGCGCCCGGGATGACCATGATGCGCCTCCCGGTCTTTACGTGGATGACTTTGGTCACAGCTTTCCTGATCATCCTCGCGTTCCCTGCCATCACCGTCGCACTCATCGAGTTGATGTTCGATCGCCAGTTTGGCGCGAACTTCTTTAACCCGACCAACGGCGGGCAGCCTATTCTCTGGCAGCACCTCTTCTGGATCTTCGGACATCCTGAAGTGTACATTTTAGTGCTCCCTGCGATGGGGATTGTTTCGGAAATTCTCCCGACATTCTCGCGCAAGGCTCTTTTCGGTTACCCCATTATTGTTTTCTCGGGTGCAGTCATTGGCTTCCTTGGGTTTGCGGTTTGGAGCCACCATATGTTTACCACGGGTCTTGGCCCTGTGCCGACGGCTGCCTTCTCGTTGCTTACGATGGCGATTGCTGTTCCTACGGGCGTTAAGATTTTTAATTGGGTCGGAACGATTTGGGGCGGCCAAGTTCGCTTCACGCCTCCCATGGTCCTCTCGCTCGGGTTTATCTGGATGTTTATGTGCGGCGGCTTCTCCGGTATTATGCACTCCTCGGCGCCAGCAGACTCGCAACAACAAGACACTTACTTCGTCGTTGCGCACTTCCATTACGTCTTACTGGGAGGCGTTCTGCTTGGCCTCATGGCAGGATTGTACTTCTGGTTCCCCAAGATTTTTGGCCGTATGCCCAACGCGACGATTGCCTACATTGCCTCCGCAATGGTTATCTTCGGGTTTAATTTAGCATTCGGCCCGATGCACTACCTTGGTCTGACAGGTATGCCGCGCCGCACGCACACTTACCAGACAGGCTTTGGCTGGGAGCAGTGGAACTTCGTTGCGACAATCGGCGCCTACATTCTTGGACTAGGCGTCTTCTTGGCGTTTGCTAATTTAGTCTGGACGGCTTGGCGCGGCAAACGTGCTGAAACAGATCCTTGGGATGGTCGTACGCTCGAGTGGTCATTGCCGTCGCCAGTGCCCGCTTACAATTTTGCCCAAACACCTGTCATCGCCACGCGCGACGCCTGGTTTGAGCATAAGCATGGAGCTGCGCGTATCGGGGCTCTGTCCGATGGTGGCCCTGAGGGCGTTCACATGCCAAGTCAGTCATGGATGCCGTTGTTGGCAGCCGTTGGCTTCTTGATGATTGGTTTGGGCTTGCCGATGATGTCGATGGGTATTCCGCATCTCGGCTGGTTAGTCATCGCAGGTCTCGGCGTCCTCTTCCTTGGCATCTGGCTTTGGGCGATTGAAGGTCCCGGTGGCTACCACCTGAAAACGCCTTCTGCGAAGTCAGTTACGCCGACGCCTACAGCTTCGGCTCACGCATAATTCTAAAACAATTCGCCATGTCTGACTCTGCTGCAGCCCCCACTTCTACAGGAATCGACCACAAGAAATTGATCATGTGGCTGTTCTTGGCCTCGGATTGCATGTTCTTCGGAACATTAATTTCGACGCACTTGCTTTACCGTAAACTTTATCCGACAGGATTTACGGATGCAGAAGGACATGTACGGTTCGTGCAAAACCTCTTTGATATCGAGCTGACCTCATTTTCGACGTTCATCCTTTTGATGTCGTCATTCCTGATGGCCTTGGCGGTTTCTGCCATGCATAAGGGGCAGATTGCTTCGTTCCGACGCAATGTTCTCGGTGTGATTCTCTTCGGTCTTATCTTCTTGGGCTGTCAGGTCTACGAGTTCACCCACTTTTATCACAAGGGCCTGACGATTCAAAATAGCGTATTCGGCTCGACCTTCTACGTGCTGACAGGGACTCACGGCACGCACGTTGCCATCGGCGTCCTCTGGTTGGTCTTACTGTACTTTTACAGTTTCACCGGAAAGCTGCGCGGACACATCGGGGCGCTCGACGTTGAGATTGCCGGACTATACTGGCACTTTGTCGACATCGTTTGGATCATCATCTTTACGGTCGTGTACCTTGTCGAATACCTAGGGCCGAATGGTATCTGGGGTTCTGCCGTTGCCACTATCACTCCGTAATCCTTTCCCATGTCTGCACACGCTGAACCTGCGATTGACGCAAATTTCCTCGCCGAGGAGACGCGTCGTTACCACCACTTTATCACGTTAGCCTTATGGCTCGCAGTGATTACAGGCGCCGAGATTGTCGTCATCTTCCTGCCCTTGCCCGTCGCACTTGTTTTAACGGTGCTCACGGTGATGTCGGTCGGTAAATTCTTTGCGGTGGTGCTTTGGTTTATGCACCTGATCTATGACGCGCGGCTACTTTTCTGGCTCTTTGTAGCCGGCATGGGGCTTGCCTGTGCGACGTTTACGGCACTGATTGCACTGTTTTCCTTCGAGCGCGTCGATACTGCCTGGTTCTCCTGATTACTTGGGCGGCTTTGGCTCAATAGCAGTGAGTACTTGAAGCGGCTGAAGATGCACTCACAGTGCGCCTTGCACCCATTCGGTGCGCTTGAGTGAAACTCCCATTACATTGGCATACTGAACCGCTCCTGCTGTTGCTGGTTGTGGGTGTGTGCTGGGCGTATGCACTGATTTGCGGGCCTTTCCGTGTGCAGCTTGTTCCGGGCATGGGTTACCCGCTTGGCTATGCTATTCGATTCTACACGGGCGTTGCCGCCGCTTTTATCGCGGTTGGATCCCCCTTGGATCAGCTCGGGGAAGGGTATCTTTTTTCGGCGCACATGTTGCAGCACATGCTGCTCATCTATGTTGCTGCGCCGCTGATCGTTACCGGCCTGCCTTCTGAAATTTTAGACGGTTGGCTTTTGCGTCATGCGCGCATTTGCCGCGCATTGCGCTGGCTGACACACCCGATAGTCGCTGCCATCATCTTCAATTTCTGTTTTTCTGTTTGGCACTTTCCGGAGCTCTATGAATGGGCGCTTCGCGATCGAACCGTGCACATCATCGAGCACGCATCGATGTTCTTTCCTGCACTTTTGCTGGTTTGGCCGTTGGTGTCGCGGTCGAAAGTTTTGCCTGCCCTTGGACATGGCACCGCGCTCCTTTACTGCTTCGGGCTTATGGTCGCCGATCTCCCACTTTGGGCTGTCCTTATTTTTGATAACACGCAGCCGTTGTATGAGACTTATCGACTTGCGCCTCGAATCTTCCGACTCGATGCGCTTCAGGATCAAGTTCTTGGCGCCGTCATCATGAAGCTCTTTAATGAGCTCTTCTCGCTTTGGCACATGGGTCGTTCTTTCTTCGGGTGGTATCGCGAAGAGCGGTAAACCCGTATCAGTGTCGTGAGGCGCGCCGGAAGAGTATTACCGCGAGGATAGCTACACAGAGATTCGGCAACCAAACTAAGATTTCTGGGTGAACGCTCGGGGACTTGGCCCATGCTGCCATCGCAGAAAGAATGTAAAAGCTTAAGGCAACCCCGAGCGCGACTGTCGCGTTGATAAAGGTTTCCTGTCGGCCCACGCGCACAGCGAGAGGTATGGCGAGGGCTGAAAGGGTTAGGACGGAAAGCGCTGACGCCAGATGTGCGTTGATTTGTTTAAGTGGTTCCAGTTTAGCGATAGCCACTTCTTCGGGTTTAGCTTTCTCGCGTAGTTGCCACCCCGTTTCCATTGCTGCAAGTAGCTCGCTGGTTGTTAGCCAGCGTAGCTTGCGTTTACCAGCGGACTCGGTGTGTGCTACAGGAAATTTAAAGTCGGCATTCACCATTGAGATAAAGGTGGATGGTTTGGCGTGCTGATTCTCGCCGACGGGTAGTCGTTCAATGTGCGCGTTCTTTGCCTCAATCCGAATTAAGTCAGGCTCACCCTCTGCGCCCGAGATACGTGTGATTTTGGCAGTTGCTGCCTGGGTGCTCTGAGTGAGGCGGCCTGTTTCGTCGAGTTGCCAAACCCAGAGATCGGTGAGGACATCGTCGTTGCGTTCAGATGCACGCAGGACGACGCCGGGGAAACTCCGACAAAACTCTCCAGGAATAATTACAGAGGCAGGATTATCTGAAGCAGCCCCTGTTAATAAAGCGCGGTAAGCGGTGTTGGCGCGTGGTGCGACCTCGAGGTTAATCCAGCAGCATGTTAAAGCGAGTATGCCAGATAGGATTAAAGTTGGGGCAGCAATGCGCAGGAGCGATATGCCGCCTGACTTCATCGCAGTTAATTCTTGTTGAGCACCCATTCGGCCAAAAGCCACCAAGATTCCTGCAAGCATGCCTAGGGGTAGGGCATAAGGGATAACCCCGGGAATAAGTAATGCGACCAACTCAATGGCCTCGCCCGCGCTTACACGGCCTGCGGCTAATTCTCCGGCAATCTGCCGCACGGCGCTGCCGGCAACCATGACGAATACGCAACCCCCAGTAGCTGTAAAAGCTGACGCGGCGGTTTCTCGTAGTACGAATCGATCAAGAATGCGCACAAGGCATCCAACCCATCTATCGTAAACCGCGCGAGCGGAAACTCTTAAGGCTGCGCGGGGGCGTCTAAGGAGCGCGGCGGGGTGACGCCCCATACGGCTTCGACGGCTTCTTCACGAACCCACCCGATTTGTCCGCCTGAAAGCTCGACACGAACGTGCCCATTGAGGCGTCGCTGTGTACGTACAACGTCACCTTCGCCGAGAGGCGCAAGGTATTCGCCGAGTGCGGTAGGTGTTAACTTAAGATTTTCTTCGGTTAAGCGAACAATCGCTCGCTCGCGACTTGTCCATGTCCCCCAGGCTCCTGGTATGCTAAGAACCAGCAAGGTGAATGCCGTTAAAAGTAGTTTATGATGGGTGTCCGTCAGTTTTCTCCCGCGAAGGCGCGGCCAGGCCCACGTGAGTACTAAAACCCAGAATGACAAGAGAGTGAGTGCCGTCCACGTATCTGGGTTGAGTGTGGCGGCGTACTGTTCTTGCCAGGTTGGCCGGGGTCTTTCGACGCCACCGAGCGATGTCGCATGGAGGATCCCTGCACGCGCAACAGGGTCAGATGTGTCGAGTGAGAGCGCGCGCTCCCAGCATACCATGGCTCGGCCGCGCCTTCCTAATCGCCACTCGGCATTACCCATCGCAGATAATCGTGCAGCCGAGACGCCATCTTCCGCGAGCAGTGTCGACCAATTTTCAAGTGCGGTGGCTGAATCGCCTGCAAGGTAAGCTTCGCGGGCGACCGTGTCTCGATTTTGAACTGAAGCACCCGAAACAATCCCTGCTAGGAGTATGAGGATTAAGTGCATAGCCGATCCTCCATTTGTCTTAAGCAACGCTCGATATCCCCGTGCAAATTCAAAGTCTCAGCGGCCATTGTGCCGCCAAAGCGCGTGCCATCTGCTCGCCGGAAAATTGCTCGAACGCTTGTAGGCGTTATCAGGTCAGGCATGGCACGTAGAATGTCTTCGGCAGTAAGCGCGACATCTGTTGCCTCCACCAGCGGAGCGGCACCTGCCCGCAAGGCCATGACGCCTGCATGGGCGTGAGCATCATTGTCGCCATTGCGCTCTGCTTTTCGCATGAGACGCCGAGCTTTGCGTAAAGCAGTAAGTGCTAGACGGCGGCGTAAAATCTCCGGATGGCGTTTTAGCCAGTCGCGTCGAGCAGACCAAATCAGCGCTCCTGCGAGTAAGCTCAAGAGTCCAACCTGCGACCAAAGTAGTGTATAAGGCTGAGCCAGTAAATTCTGGCGCGTGTGTGTACTGCCTGTGGTTGGTTCTGGGTTGAGTAACTCGGTAGCTCGTTGGGCTGCTTTTTCAGTAGCTCCGATAGCCGCACCAGGGTCGACTGCAACCAACTCAACTTTTTCAGGCGCCTGTCCGGTTACGGTGACGTCTTGCGGTGCAAACTCAATACGCTCGTACGCTTTGGTTTCAGGATTAAAGAAGCTCAGTCGTATCGCCGGTGTTTTAAGGCTTCCAGGCATTCGCGGAATTAAGGTGTAACTGAACGTGCGTTGATTGTCTTTGCGCATGCCCCGCGGTTTATCGTTGGCTGGCATTACATCCCAGAGGTCACCATGGGGGACTTCGGGGGCGAGAATGCGATCAAGGTTTACGTTGCCTGTAACGGTTATCGAAAGGTTGATAGGCTCGCCGATGCCTGGCTTAGAATTTGATAGGCTCACAGGTCCTGCAACGAGAGGGCCTACGGCGCCGTTCCAGTCTGCTGGCCGGTTCTTTTCAGGAACGTGGGCCACCTTAATTTTCCGAGAGAAGCTGAAAGGTCTATCCCTGTTTAACTGTCCAGCGTCTTGATTCATTTCGACAAACATCATGCCGCTAAGGCGAACGTCGACTTCCCCTGCTTGTGTTGGCGTGAGTTCGATGGCCGCAATTTTAGAATTCTCAGAAGTTGAGCCGTTATCTTCTACATCGCGATTCATAACAGTGCTACGCGACTTGATAGATTCTGCGCGCGATTCGATTCCGTAAAATCCTGTAATGCGTTCGGTAGTGCCGTTTTTGAAATGAATGAGTGCTCGGATGGTTTCGCCCACGTAGAAAGTTCGCTCAGGCATCTCTAGGCTGGCCTTTGCAAAGCCCTGCGGTGTACCGGCTTTATTTGCCTTAACATAGAACCGCGTTTCCGGAATTTCGATTTTTCGAACAGAGAACGTTGCCGTAAATCCAGGAATACGGTGTTCGCCGGGTGTTTCTGGGGCGACGCCGCTAATAAGCAGGGTGCAGGTGTTTCCGGTGGAGAAGCGTTGGCCGCTAAACCGTAGAGGTATGAATTCGAGAGCGGGAAGCTCAGAGGCAATGCGCAAGACTGGCCCTGCAAAGTCGCCTTCAGAGGTCACGGTGATCTCCATTCGGAAAGGCTCACCAGGTCCTAGGTTGTCTGGCGTAATTTTAGTCGTGACGGTGTCGGCCGCTTGGCTGAGCAAGGGCACGAGCAACCAGAGCCATGTGCAAATCTTGCGCATCTCAGTAATCTTTACCCTTCCGCTCGCCTGGTTTCCCGGTGCCACCTTGGCCGCCTTTGCCGCCCGTTGTCGACATCTTGCGTCCGAGCTCATCACGCAATGACTCAAGGGTGCTGCGGGCTTCTTGATCGGTCATCTTGCCTTCATCGCCTTCTTCCGACTTTTGATTACCACTTCCTGCCTTCGGCTTTTTGCCCTGACCAAAGTCGTCATCTTCGTCGCCATCTCCTTCGCCTTCGGGAAGTTTTTCAGGCGGAATGCGCTTAATAAGTTCAGTGATAGCTTTACGAAGCTCGTCGAGTTTTTTACGTTGGTCACTCTGTGCCTCTTGTAGGGCCTCTGTCTCGCGTCGGAGTTGGCGGAGCAGTTCTTCAATGCGTTCCGCATTTGTTTTGGCATCGACGTCCGATGTATTTAATTCGACGGCACCGCGAAAGTCTCCGACGGACCGGGTCCAAGCACTATTCACGGATCCGCGTTGATTGAGTTGTTTATCTGCCTCTGGAATAGAGGTCTTCTTCATCGTCTTATATGTATTGATGCCCGAAGAGAGTGCAGAAATTGCGGGAACATAATCAGGCTCACGCTTTTCAGCTTTCGCCTTATCAAGGTACTTAATCATATCCTCGATGTCCGAGATGTCTGCGTCGGCGGCCTCAACATAAGAGCGAGCGATGGAAACGTCAGTGACTTCGCCCTTGGTTTTGCCTCCCAATATCGCACGGCCTTTACCAAAGCGCACGTGGCCGAGGTTGTGTAATGTGTTGGGGCGAAGCTTGTCTTGATCCCGTGCCAGCGACGCACGCAGAGCGTCTTCGGAACCTGTAAGTTCGTTGTCCGCTAGTCGTTGCGTGCCGAGATTATGTAATTCTCGTGCATCGAGTTCGGAGAACTCAGCCTGTGCGCCATTATCCACAGCGAAAGCTGTGATGAATCCCAGAAGGAAAATGAAGACAGATTTCATTGGGTTCGGCGGGTGGAGATGAGGGTTTCAATGACGAGAAGGAGTAGGGCGGCGATGACGAATACGTCTTCGCGGGGGACTCCTCGCCGCGTTGAATTTGCAGAATCTGTCCCGGCTTGAATGGCAAGCCGCAAGGCTTCCATGCCTTCGCCAGCTTGGCCGAGGCGAACGTAGCGTCCGCCTGAGGCGGCCGAGACTTTTGTTAAGGTCGCTTCATCGAGTCGGCTCGTGACAGCATTGCCTTCGGCGTCTCGCAGGGCGTCGGGAAGGCCCGTTGGCCCGACCACAGTAATTTGTCCGCCGGTGGGAGTCCCCACTCCGACGGTGTGAACCACGAGGCCTTTTCGTTTGAGTTTGCCGGCGGCTTCCACGCCGCCTGCTTCAAGGTCTTCGCCGTCTGTTAATAGAATAACGAGTTTCCGATTTCGGTTAGCGGCAAAAGCCCCTTCCGCTTCTTCAAGTGCACGGGCAATGTCTGTACCTGAGACAGGAATCGATCGTGTATCTGTTTCCGTTAACGTCCGGAAGAAAGAGTCATAGTCGCGGGTAAGCGGACACTGCAAGAATGCCTGCCCTGAGAATGCAACTAACCCCACGCTGCCGGTGCCTTTTCTGCGGACAAAAGAGCTGATAGAGCTTTTGGCGCGCTCGAGTCGTGAAGGTCGCATGTCTTTGACCAACATTGACCGAGATGTATCGAGAACAAAGACGACGTCCTCCGCTTGTGACGTCGCTTGGCTGACCTCCACTCCCCAGCGCGGGCCTGCGAGGGCGACGCCGATGAGCAGCGCTGCTAGGCAAATCATAACTTCTTTCGTCACGCGTCGGCTGGTGGAATCATTGCGCCCTGCGCGCGCCAGCATGCGCTCGGAGATAAATCGACTTAAGGCACCGAGCCTGCGGTGCGCGCCGAACCTGAGTAGCCCAAAGGTAACGGCTATGGCAGGAGCGATGAGCCAAAGCACCCAAGGACGTAGTAGATGTGGGTCAGTAAAGTCCATTCTCAGGGTGAGCGTGGGCGAAGTAGCGCCCAGATTATTTCGGCGAGAATAAAGAGTGCCCCTGCCGCAATCCACAGCGTTCGGTGGTCTTCGTAGCTAACAGATTCGCGAATGCGCACTTCAGTGCGCTCTAAGCGATCGATTTCAGAGTAAACTCGGCGCAGTTGTTCGCGATCGAGTGCACGGAAGAATTTCCCGCCACCGACTTTCGCCATCGTCTTTAGCATGTCGTAATTGGCCGGGTTAATTGTTTGCATGGGGATAGGGCGACCGAGCGGGTCATGCAAAATTTCACCCGTCTCCATGTTGAACTGTGGCAACATAGTTGGTTCATCTTTACCGAGGCCGATAGTGTGAACGCGTATGCCCAAAGCTGCTGCTAATTCAGCGGAAGGAACCGGTAAAACCGCTTTACTTTGGTTGTCGTCGCCATCGGTGAGTAAGATGATCACCTTTGATGCACCCTTTGGGAGCGACTTCATCCGATCGACAGCCATCGCCATAGCATCGCCAATCGCGGTGCCGGTTTCTCGAATGGTGCCAATGTGCATGCGGCTCACGCCTTTCTCGATCCACTCTTTATTAATCGTTAGCGGGCTCAACAAATACGGTTTACCGGAGAAAACGACAGCACCGATGCGATCGTCTGGGCGGTTCTTAACGAAATCACTAATGACGAGTTTGGAGGCCATCCAGCGGGTGACTTCTTCATTGGATCGCCCCATGTCCAAGGCGTTCATTGACCAGGAGAGGTCGATAACGAGGAAGACATCAATGCCTTCGGATTCGCGGTCGATTTCTTTGTTTGCGGTACGTGGTCCTGCAATCGCCACAATGAAGCATGCCGCTGCTAGCAGTCGGATAAACGGACGTAACCTACCTACCGCTTCGCGGACGGGCTTTCCAATGCCATCGAGCAGATTTGAATTTGGAAATAAGAGCGCTCCTGCTCGACCGGTTCGTCCTCGCAACCAAGCCCACAGGGGTAGTAGCGCTAGCAACAAGAGGGCTGCGGGTCTTTCAAATTCAAACCCAAGAGGCACAGTGTTCATGGCGTCACCTCCCTCCAAAGGGCTTGGCGTGCGAGCTCAAGCCTCGCAAAGGCTTCTTCTGCGAGTCGCGCAACTTCTTCGTGATCATTTAACTCGCCTGCAAATTTCACACGATCGGCTGCGCGTAGCACACGCAAAATCGGATCCGCGCTCGTTGCTAAGACGGGTGAATGAATGATGGCCGCCGCAAGTTCTTGAGTGGTTAAGCCGATCGGTGCGTCCGCAGAGATGGCTGCGAGGTAATTGCGCAATGCGACAGCGGATAATTGACATGCTTGCGTATGACCTGCGGACCTTGCTGCCGACATTTGTTGGCGGAAGGCGAGTGCGGGGTTTGCGCGTGTAGCACGTTTGCGACGCAAAAAGTAAATCAGTGCACCTAAGAGTAGGGCGCTGATGCCTGCATAAATGGAAAGCTCGACCCCGTGTGATTCTAGCCAGCTAGGCGGCACCTCGGGCTTGGGGCCGAGTAAGGTGAACTGTTCTGTCGTCGAACTGTTCATCGGCGTTTGCGACGGCGTTCGAAGAACCGTGAAAGTGCAGGCGCGATCGCCGTTGATTGTTCCAGGCGAGTAGCATCAACGCCTGCGCGCGTGAGAGCCGCTTCGGTTTCCATGAGGCGTGCTTGAGATAGTTGCGCGAATTTTTCCCGGACACTTGCCGACGAAGTGTTCACTTCAGTGATGACGCCTGTTTCTGCATCTTCGAGTGCGAGTATGCCTGCATCTGGCAACGTCCGGGTACGTGCATCGACGAGGTGCATGCAGGCAACGTCGTGCCGTGTATTCAGTTCACTCAGTGCCGTAATCATGGCTTCAGGGCCTTCGCTGCCTGCTAAGAAGTCAGATATAACAAAAACGGCTGATCGTCTTTTGACGGCACGGGCGAGTCGTCGGAGTGGTTTTACAAATGCAGTCTTACGAGATTTTGCTGGGTAGAGCAGGATGTCGCGGACAATGCGCAGTACATGACGGCGCCCTTTGCGAGCGGGCACCCAACATTCAGCTCCGTCGCTAAAGAGCAGCAGGCCGACTTTATCGCCTACCTTGAGGGCAGAAACCGCCAGGGTTGCAGCGACTTCCGCTGCGCGCTCGCGGGTGGATTGCTCGCCCGAACCAAAGTCGGCAGACCCTGAGACATCAACCGCAAGGATCATGGTTAACTCGCGTTCCTCGCGGTGAAGTCGAATGAATGCTCGGCCGGTACGTGCCGTTACATTCCAGTCGATCGAGCGCACATCGTCGCCAGGAACGTATTCACGAAGTTCTTCAAAATCTGTGCCGCGACCTTTGAAGCTAGAGAGATACGCACCCACCATGGCGTCATTAACGAGTCGTGCTGCCACGAGCTCCACGCGCCGTGCGCGGCGGAGTGCGTCTTGCGGACTGCTCGTTAGGGTGGACTCCACGCGAATGCGTTAGCCAGGGATCAGGGGACGCGCACTGTATCGAGCACGCGGCGAACAATAGTGTCAGCATCGACACCCTCCGCGTCCGCTTCATAGGTCAAGATAAGCCGGTGACGGAGTACGTCAGGGGCAAGATCCTTGACGTCCTGAGGAATAACGTGGTCTCGGCCTTGTAAGAATGCCCAAGCTTTTGCTGCGAGGGTAAGATTAATGGTGGCACGGGGCGAAGCGCCGAATTGAACAAGCCCGCGCAAGTCAGGTCCGCCGGGTTCTTGTCCGCGTGTGGCCAGCACAAGGGACACAATGTAGTCGCGAATAGAGTCCGTCACGCGGACAGCGTCTACCTGGCGACGTGCTTCCAGAATATCTTCGAGGGTGATGACAGGTTCGACATCCAGCTTTGGAGCGGTCGTTGCCATTGCATCTAAAATCTTCCGCTCTTCTTCACGGGTCGGGTAACCAATGTTGAGCTTCAACATGAACCGGTCGACCTGAGCTTCAGGGAGAGGGTAGGTGCCTTCTTGGTCGATAGGGTTTTGTGTTGCGAGAACCAGGAACGGTGAAGGCAGGCGATGGGTCTCTCCGCCGAGTGTCACTTGGCGTTCTTGCATGGCTTCGAGAAGTGCCGACTGAACTTTTGCAGGCGCACGATTAATTTCATCTGCGAGCACTAAGTGAGCGAAGATGGGCCCTTTCTTGGCGTGGTACTCACCGTCTTTCGGATTATAGATAAGTGTGCCGACGATATCCGCGGGCAAAAGGTCGGGCGTGAATTGTACGCGCGAGAAATCAGCGCGGATGGCTTGAGCTAGCGTGCGTACGGAAAGTGTCTTGGCTAAGCCGGGTACGCCCTCAAGCAGGACGTGTCCGTTGGCAAGTAGACCAACGAGCAAGCGATCGACGAGGTATTGTTGGCCAACGATAACGCGGGCGACTTGCTCGCGAAGACGTGGGACCCAGTTGGAGGCGGAATGACTCATGATAGGTAAAATATTTGCGTGAAGCGGGGTTACTGGAGAGCGCTTCTAAATAAGAAATCTGTCTACCGAGCGCTTAACAGGCTTTTCGGGAGTTCTGTAATGAAGCCTTTATAAACGCAGCAAACAGAGGGTGGGGCTTATACGGTGCCGACTTAAATTCAGGGTGATACTGCACCCCAACCATCCAGGGGTGGTCGGCGACTTCGACAATCTCCACGAGTCCTGTTAAAGGATTGGTGCCGCCGACGCGTAAACCGCTTTGCTCCAAACGCTTACGATATTCAGGGTTGTATTCGTAACGGTGGCGATGGCGTTCGCTAATCTTCGCAACACCGTAGGCGGCAGCGGCATGTGACCCTGGGGTTAACTCGCAGTCATAGGCGCCGAGGCGCATGGTGCCGCCCTTGGTCGCAACCGACTTCTGGGCGTCCATGAGATGGATGACGGGGTCGACGGTTGCTTGATCGAATTCAGTCGAATGGGCGGTTTTAAGGCCGAGCACATTCCGCGCGTATTCAATCACGATAATCTGCATGCCTAAGCAAAGTCCGTAGCACGGAATTTTGCGTTCGCGGGCAAATTTAGCTGCAAGAATTTTTCCTTCAATACCGCGATTGCCGAAGCCACCGGGAATGAGAATGCCATCGAGGCCTTCAAGGGAGGTGACGCCAGACGTTTCTAAGTCTTCTGCATCGATGCGAATCACTTCAACCTCTGCTTCGTTTGCGATGCCGCCGTGGACGATGGATTCGTAAACGGATTTATAAGCATCTTGGAGTTCAATGTACTTTCCAACAACACCTACGCGGACTTTAGCTTTGGGTTCAAGCAGTCGACGAACGGTTTCGCGCCACGGAGCAAGATCGAGCGGCCCGCATTGCAAGCCAAGGCGCCGTACCAAAAAGTCATCGATGCGTTGTTCGGCAAGCATCAAGGGTAGTTCGTAAATCGAATGAGCTACATCGCGACATTCGATGACCGCTTCGGCGGCAACGTTGCAGTAGAGGGAAAGCTTCTGGCGGTTTTCTTCGCCGATAGGTCGATCCGTGCGGCAGACGAGAATGTCAGGCTGGATGCCGATTTCACGGAGTTTGGCGACTGACTGCTGGGATGGCTTTGTCTTTAATTCGCCGGCAGCTTTGATGTATGGAACGAGGGTGCAGTGGAGGAAGCATACATTTTCCCGGCCTGCATCATGTTGGAATTGGCGAAGGGCTTCGAGGAAGGGTAAGCCCTCAATGTCTCCAGTCGTTCCGCCAATCTCGGTGATAAGAACATCCACGCCTTCGCCGCCTTCGCGGATGCGACGCTTAATTTCGTCAGTAATATGCGGGATGACTTGAACGGTTTTACCTAAGTAGTCTCCGCGACGTTCTTTTTGAATAACGGTTTCGTAAATCTGTCCGGATGTTAGACTATTTAAGCGAGAGAGACGTCCTGAAGTGAACCGCTCATAATGTCCTAAGTCCAAATCAGTCTCAGCCCCATCATCGAGCACGTAAACTTCGCCGTGCTGGTAAGGGCTCATCGTGCCAGGATCTACATTCAAGTAGGGATCAAATTTTTGAATACGCACCTTGAGGCCGCGACATTCGAGCAGCGCACCAATGGCACCCGCAGTGAGCCCTTTGCCTAATGAGGAGATGACACCGCCGGTGACAAAGATGTACTTCATGGTGGGTTGGGTGAGTGGCTTAAAAAAAGAAAAGACCGGCGGGTCCGCATGGCGGGTCGCCGGTCTGGACTTTCGCATTGCAAGGAGCCGGAGCCACTTGGCAAGGGTTTGATTTCGGGCGCCACTTTTTCGCTGTGCATCACGCCCTCTTTCTGGGCATAGCCGTACTGCTAATACCTCCTATTTATAGCCAAAACAGGGGTGGGAAAGCTCCAGGTTATCTCCTTCAATCGTTGTTAGCCTAAAGGTCCATGTCTACCCCCTCTTGCAATTCTGCCCTTTCCTCGATCGGAAAGAAGGCCGTGATGGCCCTCACAGGGCTTTTATTGGTCGGTTTCATTTTGGGCCATCTTTCTGGAAACCTCTTATTCTTTAAAGGGCCAGAGGCCTTGAATGCTTATGCTCAATGGCTTCATGAGCATGCCGCGTTGATTTGGACTGCACGGGTAACCCTCTTATTAGGGGTCATTGCTCACATCGCTGCTGGAATTTCCTTAACGCTCGAAAACCGTGCAGCTCGATCAGGTGGTCCTGCTGTCGAGCAGACCCGTCGTGCATCTTGGGGTTCATTGACGATGCCATACACGGGGCTCGTGGTGCTTGGGTTTATCGTCTTTCACCTCCTCCATTACACATTCCAGTCCGTTGCCTTGGGTGGACAGACTTTCCCTTTAGCGACGAACCCAGCTTTCACCGATGTTCACGCAATGTTGGTTGCCGGATTCAGTCATTCAGGTGTTTCCGCATTTTACATTATCTCACTGGCCCTTCTGAGTCTCCACCTTAGCCACGGGGTTAGCAGTATGTTCCAGACGCTGGGACTCCGCAATGAGCGCTGGCGCGGACGATTGGATATCCTCGCCATAGCTTTTGGTTGGATCGTCTTTCTTGGTTTCTCTGCCATCCCAGCCTCAATCCTCGCAGGTTGCATAAAGTAATCCCATGAACCTTGACTCCAAAATTCCTACCGGCCCGCTTTCTGCGAAGTGGGACAATCATAAAGCAAAGCTGCGTTTAGTTAACCCAGCGAACCGACGTAAATACCATATCATCGTGGTTGGTTCCGGTCTTGCAGGTGCTGCAGCTGCTTCATCGCTTGGCGAACAAGGCTATGACGTGTCATGTTTCTGTTACCAAGACAGTCCGCGACGCGCTCACTCGATTGCCGCTCAGGGCGGTATCAACGCAGCGAAGAATTATCAGAATGACGGCGACTCTGTGCGTCGACTATTCCAAGATACTATCAAGGGTGGCGATTACCGTGCGCGCGAAGCTAACGTCTACCGCCTCGCACAACTCTCCACGGCAATCATTGATCAATGCGTTGCCCAGGGGGTTCCCTTTGCCCGTGAGTACGGTGGTCTGCTTGCGAATCGCTCCTTTGGTGGAGCTCAAGTCTCGCGAACTTTCTATGCACGCGGTCAGACCGGCCAACAGTTGTTGCTCGGCGCATATTCGTCTCTTTCGCGCCAAATTGGTGCTGGGACAGTGAAGATGTATCCGCGCCACGAGATGCTCGACCTCGTGCTTGTTGGCGGCCACGCCAAGGGCATCGTCACGCGCAATCTTGTAACCGGCGAAGTGCGCACTTGGTCGGCCGACTGTGTTGTTCTTTGTACGGGCGGTTACGGCAACGTTTTCTATCTCTCAACGAATGCGCAAGGTTGCAACGTGTCAGCGACCTATCGCTCATACCGACGCGGTGCGCTCTTTGCGAATCCGTGCTATACGCAGATTCACCCCACATGCATTCCCGTTCACGGTGACGATCAGTCGAAGTTGACGTTAATGTCAGAATCCCTTCGTAATGACGGTCGCGTTTGGGTGCCAAAGACTATGGCCGACTGCGGCAAAGATCCTGCTCAAGTTGCGGAGGCCGATCGCGATTACTTCCTCGAACGAAAGTATCCAAGCTACGGAAACCTCGCCCCTCGCGACATTGCTTCACGCGCTGCCAAAGAGGCGTGTGATGAGGGGCGCGGCGTTGGGCCTGAAGTTGGTGGCCGTCGATTGGGAGTTTACCTAGATTTCTCGGCATCCATTCAGCGACTCGGAGAGTCTGTAGTGCGTGAGCGCTACGGTAACTTGTTCGACATGTACGAAAACATTACGGGCGAGAATGCTTACCGCCGCCCGATGCGTATCTATCCTGCCGTCCACTACACGATGGGCGGGCTTTGGGTGGATTATAATCTGCAGTCAAATATCCCTGGTCTATTCGTCGGCGGTGAAGCCAACTTCTCCGACCACGGTGCTAATCGCTTAGGCGCATCCGCATTGATGCAGGGATTGGCCGACGGTTATTTTGTTTTGCCCTACACGGTTGCGGATTACCTCGCAGGCGTTGGTTTGTCCGGCCGTCCTTCTGTCGACGGCGTCGAATACCGCGATGTGCTCGCCCAGGTTAATGACCGCGTCAATCGCCTGCTCAAGAATCAGGGCAAACAAACGGCACGCAGCTACCATAAGCAGCTCGGGAAAATTATCTGGGACGAGTGCGGCATGGCTCGCACCCGTGAAGGACTTACCAAGGCAATTTCTGATATCCGCGGCCTGCGCGAAGATTTCTGGAAAAACGTTGCCGTGCCTGGCACAGGGGCTGACGTTACCCCTGAGCTCGAACGCGCAGGGCGCGTCGCCGATTTCCTTGAATTCGGAGAATTAATGTGCCGAGACGCTTTGGTTCGCGAAGAGTCTTGTGGCGGACATTTCCGTACCGAGTACCAAGTCGACGGTGAAGCGAAGCGCGACGACGCGCGTTTTGCGCACGTAGCTGCTTGGCAGTGGGCGGGTGAAACGGCCGAACCTATTCGCCATGAAGAGGCCCTTGTTTACGAGGAAGCTCAACTCTCCACCCGCTCTTACAAGTAACCACCATGGTAAAGGACAATCATTCTCACTCCGCCGACTCCGTGCTTAACTTGCGTTTGCGTGTTTGGCGCCAACGTCGCGGGCAGCCAGGTGCATTTGAAGAGCACGCACTTCAAGGCGTTTCCACATCAGCGTCTTTCTTAGAGATGATGGACATGCTCAATGAGAAGCTTGTTCGCGATGGCAAAGAACCGTTCGCCTTTGACCACGATTGCCGTGAAGGCATCTGCGGAATGTGTTCCATGACCATCAATGGTATGCCCCATGGACCTTTGCCCGGGGTAACCACTTGTCAGTTGCACATGCGCAATTTCCGCGATGGCGAAACGATCACGGTTGAGCCATGGCGCGCACGCGCGTTTCCTGTGTTGCGGGATTTAATGGTCGACCGATCTGGCTTTGATAAAGTTATTCAGTCGGGCGGATTTATTAGCATCCGGGCGGGCTCTGCACCTGAAGCCAATGCCACGCCGATTGCTAAAGATGTTTCCGATGCTGCGATGGACGCTGCTGAATGTATCGGTTGCGGCGCTTGCGTTGCTTCGTGCAAAAACGGTTCCGCAATGCTATTCGTCGGCGCCAAGGTTACGCACTTGAATTTATTACCCCAAGGTCAGCCTGAGCGTGATCGTCGCGTTCTCGCTATGGTGCGTACGATGGATGACGTCGGTTTCGGCAATTGCACCAATCAAGGCGAGTGCCAGGCGCACTGCCCAAAGGGTATTACCTTGGACGTCATTTCTCACTTAAACCGAGATTACCTCGGCGCACGCGTTAAGGCCTTCTTCTCTTCGACTGGCAAGGCGCGGCGCGGTGGTGACTAAGTTAAATAAGGGTACGCGCGAGTGCCGGGAATAGCTTGGTGAGCCCGTCGGCCATAATCTCTACGCCGACGGCCGCAAGCACTAGGCCCATAATCCGCGTCAGAACGTTGATGCCGGTTTCTCCAAGGAAGCGAGCAATCCGGCCAGCTCCTGCAAAAGCGGCGAAGGTCACCGCGCCGCCCACAATTCCATAACCTGCTAAAATAAGTGTATCCACGGGCCCTTTGCTTTGCTGGGCGTAAATCACCATCGTCGAAATAGTCGCTGGTCCGGTTAAAAGTGGGATAGCTAGTGGACTAACTGCAACGCTGTCACCGACATCGACGCGCTGGGAGGCCGCAGCAACTTCACGCGGGTTACTATCTGCTGGTTCAGCATTTAACATCTGAATGGCGTTAATCAGCAGCAGCATGCCGCCACCGACCTGAAAAGACGCGATGGAGATGCCGAAGAATTCAAGAAGGCGTAAACCGGCGAGCGCGCTCAGTGCGATCACTGCAAAGACGGTTAGTGAACTCACCCAAATCGTACGTCGACGCTGGGCGGGATTAAGATTCCGCGTGAAGTGAATAAAAAACGGGATCACCCCAATTGGGTTCAAAACCGCAAGTAAGGTGACGAGCTGTTTCAGCGGATCCATAAGCAAAACAGTGCTGTCACGATGAGACAGCGCCACTCGAAAAAGTTTAAACGAGTCGCAATAGGCCAACGCTTTCTTCGAGCCCGCCTGGGCGCGCGCGCAACAGCCATGCGGCACGGTAGCGCTCGGCCAGACGCCGCCGGGTTTCCTCCGAGGGCGGGCGTTGCCCAGCAG
>CANHHS010000010.1 GCA_947460445.1 Opitutia bacterium
AGTTGCGAATGCCGGTGCAGTGCTTGCTTCGGTCACAGATGTTGTTCGCACCGACAACCGCACGTTTGTGAAATTAGATTCAGGTATGACAGAAATTTTGCGCCCATCACTTTACGGCGCGCAGCACCCCATCACATTTTACCCGGTCAAAGAATCCGCGTCGACGGTCGATACGGTTGTGGTTGGTCACTGTTGCGAGTCAGGCGACCTCATCACCTGTGCACCCGGAGATGCCGAGACGATTGCCCCGCGGCGGTTGCCTAAGGTTGTCAGCGGCGACCTCGCCATCATCGGCGGCACGGGTGCGTATTGTGCATCCATGAGCGCGAAGAATTACAATTCATTCCCCGAGGCGCCCGAAGTTTTAATTGGGCGCAACCACGCTGTTCATTTGATCCGCCGACGCCAGACGCTCGACCAGATGTTGGCAAACGAAGTTGTTCCCGAGGGACTCTAAGCGATGGCCCACGATCGTCAGTTACCCCTCGGCACCGTTTTGCCTTCAGCACCTCATGGTACAGTCGTGTCGCTTCCAACGATGAGCGACGTCGACGGCTACGAGCGACAATTGCCAGCGGTGCGTGATAAAATAACCGCGGGCTACCCTCGATTTGTTCTCAATGCACTTGTGGCGGAAGTTTGCGATCAAGCTGCCAGCCAGGTGGGCTTTGATCGAACACGTTCCGTGGCACTTCATTCCGTACGCGCAGCGCATCAAGCCGTTGCACTTGGTCTTCCCACCACACACCGCTTACATAATTTCAAAGGCTGGGCCTTGCTTGAAGTTGATGCGCCATCTTTAGAGCGCGTTAATAAAATAGTTCAACACGCTGGCCTGCGGCTCGCCTCGCGTGCTGCCGAAGCATGGCTCGCGAATCGCCAGGAAAGTTCTACAGAGGCGCTCGCAGCACTCTCCACTTTTATATTACCGTGGATTAAGCCGGTGTCGGTCAGTGATTTTCGTGTGACACCTTCGGGCATGAATGCGGTCGCGGCAGCGATAGATGCGGCGCGCTCTGTTCAGCGCATCCATGGTCGCACCGCCTGGTTACAACTCGGTTGGCTGTACGTCGACTCGTCTGAGCTCTTACGCAAAACACTCGCTGTCGATGAAACATTAACGGTGATTGAAGACGTCACTGATACGGCTGCGATCGAGCGATTTTTTGCGGCCCACCGCGGAAAAGTTGCCGCAGTTTTAACAGAGCTCCCGAACAACCCGCAGCTCGCATCACCCAATTTAGATCACCTGTCGGCCCTTGCCCTTAAAGAAGGTGCCTTGCGCATTTTAGACCCGTCATCGAGCGGCTTGGTCAATGTGGACCTCATGCCACATGCGGACTTACTTGTCACAAGCCTAACGAAATACTCAGGCGCCCGTGGTGACGTTATGGCTGGCCTCGTCGTTGTGCACCCAGGCGCTCCATCTTCGCAGGAGTTGCGTGAAGCGGTATTTTCGTGGGTCGGTCCAGTTGCTGCGGGCGACGCACATGTCTTGCTGGAGCAATTGCCCGAGATGGTAGCAATTGCTACAGCACAAAATCAAAATGCGGTGATGATTGCCGACTTTTTAGAAAAACACCCCGCCGTGAAGCGCGTGCTCACCGCTGATCGTGGTGTGACTGCGGCTGCTTACGCAAAAGTCGCACGCGGACCACACCGCCCAGGCGCCCTCATCACCTTTGATTTAAAAGGAGACTTGCGTGCATTCTACGATGCAGTGCTTTTACCCAAGGGCCCGAGTTTTGGACTTAAGTTCACGCTGCTTTGCCCCTTCCTTTGGTTGGCTCACTACGACATGGTCACCACCGAAGAAGGTCGTGCACGGATCCGTAAGGCAAATTTAGACCCAGACCTTGTCAGGCTCTCTGTTGGTATCGAACCACCGGAAGTCATTATCGCTGCGCTTAAAGCCGCCTTAGACAAACAGGCATAAGCTTTCACATCGGAAATTTCAGTTAAAACCAACTGTCACTATTCCATGAAGCATTACTTTCGAATAATCCTCGCGCTGCTAAGTACTGGCATTGCGCAAGGCGCCCCCGTCAAAGTTCTTGTATCTTCAGATCTACCCGAAGCTGTCCGTGAAGTATGGGTAGGGTCGCCCGCTGCAATTTCATGGGTAACGCAACCGACCGCTCAAGACTTAGCCAAAGTAGACGTATTGATTTTACACCGTGCTAAGCCAGCTCAACTGACACCGCCCACGCAGCAAGCGATTGCCGAGTTTGTAAAGCGCGGCGGAGGTATCGTCGTACTTGGTTATGGCCTGTCGTGCGGTGACAGCGCCTGGGGGAAAACGATTGCCGGAGCAGGGTGGGGTACCGAAAGCCGCTCCTTAGGCGGTTTACACATCTTATGTTTTCGGACGGATGCTCATGCGATCACCAAGGATGTCGCTGATTTTAATTTAAAAGACGCGATCTTCTACGACTTAGAATTTGCGGATAATGTGGATGTGCTCTGTTCGGCGTTCACCCCGAAATTAGGAAAAAATAGCAAAGCCACTTCTGGGGATGTCAGTATTTATGATATCCAACCACAGCTCTGGTTGCGAGAATCTGGAAAACAACGATCCGTTGTCTTTGCACAAAGCAGCGCCAACGCCCTCAATCACCTTAGCTGCCGCGCTTTAATCAAACGCGCCGTGGCCTGGGTCGCCCACGACGAAGCCATCGACAGCCTTTGTCTCAAGCCTGAGCTTGCAGACTTACGCTATCCAGCGGGTGGACCACGCCGTGCAGATCAGACAGTTGCGGCCATTAAACTTCCTGCGGGATTTAAAACCGACGTGGTTGCGACTGAGCCCCTCGTGCACAAGCCGATTGCGATTCAGTGGGATGCGGCTGGGCGCATGTGGGTCGCAGAAACACCTGAGTATCCGAATGGCCGTCGCCCCCTCGTCGCCGAATCATGGAAGGAAGGTGGAGTGCTTGTGCCCGATGTTTATGATCGGCCCGCTCAAGACACCTTATCCATTTTATATGACGACAATGGTGACGGCTTGATGGATCGCCGTGAGGTTTTCTTCGACGGCTTAGAACTGATTACAGGATTTTGTCTCTACCGTGATGGTGCGCTTGTTGTTTCCCAAGGAGGCATCAGCTGGCTTCGTGATACCAACGGCGACGGCAAGGCCGACGTCCGCGAAGAAATTTTTGAAGGCTTCACGCCCACCGATACACACTTTGTTACCAATCACCTTATCCAAGCCCCCGATGGTTGGATCTATGCAAGCACGGGCAGTGGCACTGTTGCTCGCCAGCCAAAGACGCACAAAGAAATCGGACGCATTTCACCAGGCATCTTTCGTTTCCGTCCAGATGGCTCAGCCATCGAACAAATCGCTTCACAGGGAGGCAATTCGTTCGGCGCGGAAGTCACCACCGACATGGAGCTCTTCCATAGCAAGGCCACGACCGGAAACCCTGTTCAACATGCGGTCATTCCGGAAGCAGTTCTTGCGCGAAGTGCCGGTAACTCCACTCAAGCGTTTCACGCCGTTAATCCTGGGCGAAAGGTTGTGCGTGCTGACCGTCCAACGCGGGCGCCTTTTGTGCAAGTCGACCTCGTTGGACTTTTCACTGCGGCTTGCTCAACCCTGGTCTGCGAAGAACCTAACTGGCCGGCTGATTACCAGCGGAATGTATTTCTGACGGAGCCAATCTTAGATGTTATCCAGCGCGAGTTATTAGTCCCCGAAGGCCCAACCTATCGCGGTGATCCAGGTCCTCAAGCGGGCGCCTGGCTACGTTCCGAAGATGAATGGTTTATGCCCATTACCTTAGCCTTTGCGCCTGATGGCGCGATGGTGGTGCTCGATTTCTATTCTCCAGTGGTGTTGCACAATGACACCCGCGGCCCACTCCACAGTCGTTCGAATGCAGCCGTTCGTCCTGACCGCGAACATCACTACGGCCGAATCTATCGTATCACGCCGCCCAATAACACACCCTTAAAGGTTCCCGACTTAACCCAAGCGAGTGCAGCAAATCTTTTGGCAGCGTTTAATCATCCAAGTCGCACGGTTCGCGCCAATGCCCAGCGCTTGCTTCACGAGAAGTTTACGAAGGCTGACGAAGCGAGTCTCGCCACACTCAGAAAAATATCGGGCGAGCCAGCTGAGGCCCCCGCCATCTTGGCGCTTTGGTCACTCGCGCGCTTTGGCGAAATCAAAGACAGCGATTTAACGTTAAGTGCCAGCCGCAGTGTAGGTTTACGCCGCAATGTATTCCTCATTGCAGAGTCACTCCGCCGCACACTTCCATTCGATGTCATTCGCCAAGGACTTCAAGATTCAGACGAACGGGTACAACTCGCAGCTTTGCGGGCTTTAGGGGCTGCACCGATGAGTGCCGAGAGCGCCGCGTTACTTTTAGAAATCCAACCTAAACTTAAGAGTGCGTGGGCGACAGCTGCCGCGAGTGCCGCTGGTTCGGAGCAACCAGGAGTGATGTTCCTCGGTTTATTAACGACGAACCGCACGGACGCAGAGAGCCTAAATTTTGCTCAGCGCTTAACGGCAAGCTTGTCCACTAAAGACGAGGCCTTGCTAGCGGATCTCTTGGCTCGGCTGGCGCGCAAAGATGTGGCGCCCAAGTTAGCCGAAACTATTTTAAAGTCGTTAAGTCAACTCCCTGCACCTGAGCGACTCGACACACGCCTTCTGGAAGCATTGCTGACTTCGGCAGACGCCCAGCGTGCAATGCAAGCTGCGCCGCTTGTACGTCGATGGACAACGCCCGAACAATTCAAGGATACTAAACGCGCCTTAGCGGTTCGACTGGGTGCGGATACCGCACCTGTAGATGAAGTGTGTGCAGCAGCCCTTGCAGCTTTAGCGGGCCTCGATGCGGCCGCAGATGCCAAACTTGCGGAGGCGCTCACGGGTCAGGCGCAAGAAGCCGCAGGCTTAGCGGCACTGGCCGTGATGAAGTCGGCTGGTGACGAAGCGACAACCGCACGACTCATTGGTTTGCTTTCGAACATGTCTGGCAACCGTCGCGATGTTGCGATGGAGACACTGTTGAGTCGCCCCGGCTCAGCCCGGCAACTTCTCGCTGCGCTTGATTCCCGGAAAATTTCAGCGCTACAACTTTCACCTTATCAGCGTTCGCGTTTAACTGGACATCCTGATGCCGCGGTTGCGCGTGAGGCCGGTTTGGTATTCAAGAAACTCGAAGGGTCTTCCTCTCCTGGTAAAGATGAATTAATCGCCCGTTTGCTTCCTCAAATGAGTGGTCCGGTTGATGTCGACGCAGGCCGCACAATTTTCCGTCAAGCCTGCGCCCTGTGTCATCAACTCGAAAATGTGGGTAATGTTGTCGGACCTAACCTCAGTGGCATTGGAAGTCACGCACCAGGCGACCTGCTCATACATATTTTAGATCCCAATCGCACTGTCGACGATGAGCACCGTGCCTGGTCATTCGAAATGCGTTCGGGCACGCAGATGGTGGGACTGATTGCATCCGAGAATACCGCGGGAGTAACCTTAAAGCTCCCTGGCGGAACCTTAATGCCTTTGGCGGCTGCCGATATTGTGAAGCGCGAAGCGCGGGCGGCCTCACTTATGCCAGAGGGCTATGAAGCGCTTGGAGAAAAATCCCTGCGCAATCTTTTGGGTTATTTGCGGGCGCTCTCAGTGCCCGCATCTTCAGGCATACAGGTTGGCCGCTTCTTTTATGTCGATCTAGCCCGTGTCGCAACGGCTGACAGCCGTGAAGGAATTTATATGGCACGCGACAAGGTCGCGGAAACCCTGCGCTTCAAGAAATTTGGCGATCTCAAAGGCAATGGCATTCCCTTCCGCGTTCTTGACCCAGCTAGCACACCTGAACGCCGCAACTTGATCGTCTTGCGTGGCGGTCCTAGCGATGCCCACGCTCGAAACTTTGCGCCGTCAGTCGACATCCCGGTTGGGATTGCTGCTTATCGCTTGCATGTACTTGGCGGAGTGGGCGGCTGGGCAAGTGCAGGTAATGGCAAGATGCCTGCCATGACGGTCGATATCACGCATGTCGATGGTACCAAACAGACGGTTACCTGGATGGCAGGTAAAGACTTCGCCGATTACATTAGTCCTAATTACGAAGCCAAAGGTTCGCGACGAGCAGACGGCCTGTTGACATCTGGACAAGTCAGGACCTTGGCCGTCGACATCACTTCGCGAGCTCCCATTCAAAGCATAACCCTACGCAGCCATGACAACACTGTGGTGCCAACGACAGCTGCTATCACTCTAGAGCTTGAACCCCCGGCGGCAGAACTCGCGCCACCCAAGGCGGCGTTCGCACCGAAGAAAACTGGCCAGCTCCGGGTGCTGCTTGCCGGATCGGGCGGCTCACATGACTTCGAGAAATTCTTTTTAGGCCAAGACGGCGAGACCCTGCGTGCAACCAAGCGTATGGAAGTCATTGGCGTTGCCGATGCCGACGAAGCTGCACGACTTTTGCCCGAGGCCGACGTCCTCGTTCTCTCTGCAAATCGTAAAGACTTTGGAGATGAATTATTCCAAAAAGCTCTCACCGCCTTCGCCAACAGTGGCAAGGGCATCATCGCCTTGCATGCGGCGACTTGGTATAACTGGAAGGGTGTCCCCGAATATAACGAACGTTTCATCGGCGGCGGCTCAAGGAGTCACGGACTTGGTGATGTGACGGTTAACCTTACAGGCAAAACACACCCCGTTGTCGCGGGCCTCAGCGGTAAATCGTTCACCTTCCACGACGAGAGCTACCATATCGAATTAAAGCCAACATCCGGTGCGCTCATTCTCGCCGAGAATAGCCCTGACAAAGTAACGAAACGAACACACCCGAGCGTTTGGATTATGCCAGACGCCAAAGCGCGCATTGTTTGTATTTCGCTTGGGCACGACGCGCCTGCGCACGACAATCCTAACTACCAACGCTTGTTGGTGAACGCAGTTGATTGGGCTGGTGGCCGTTAAGACTTAACGTTCTCGACGTGGTGGGCGTGAATCCTTTGCGCCTGCACCACCACCTTGTTTGCCGCCACCTTCTTTGCGCTGATAGGTTTCGGTGGTCTTGCCCGACTTACCGTTCTCAAAATCAAATTTAATAGAGGAACCAATGACGGCGTAGCGGACGCTTCGTGTTTCGCCACCCACCGTATAAGTCAGTTTCCAGGCATTATCTCCATCTGCCGCGAAGCCTGTAATCACTGCACCACGCAGGGGAGCAGTTGCTTCGCGCACAGGCTGCGCACGAGGTTGCGGATCAACTTGTCCATCCACTTCGGCAACCACGCCATGAAAAGCCGAAAAAACATAAGGTGTTTTACCCGTGCCGTGGTAATGGTAGCCATACTTAGAGTCTTCATGGCCGCCGCTGTCATCTAATTTCCGTAAGGCACTACCATCGGGCTCGGTTGTACCGTAAACAGGATAACCGTCTAAGGCACAAGCTACTGGCTGGCCTTTGCCGACTGTCGTTTGCAGGTGTAACGGGATGATGTGGTAGTGGTAGTCGTCCCCGCGCCCGCAATGGCCTCCCCATTTATCAAGTTCGCCAATATCTTGCGAAATTTCCCCGCGATTATTTTGCGGATTAAAAATAGGAATACCATTTGCAGCGACAGCAACAGCACCGCGCAAGAATCGATTATGTAGAGGAATCGGGGAGGGCGCGGCTTTGGGTTGTACAGGAATTTGCCAGCCATTCGAACCCGTGTATGCCTGTGGTAGTGGCACCTGTTGTTGCCAGCTCGTGATACCAATCATCATTGGGTGATCTGGGAGCCCGTTGGATTCTACCCAAAGCCAATTACCGTCTTGGTGAACTTTTACTTTCGGGAAGGCTTTAAATGCTGCGAGGATTTCAGGGCGGACGACGCCCGTACCCGCAGGTGCAGCAACACGTGTTTCCGCGATGATTGTGTGGCCTAGGCAATGGACGGCCACGAAAGCAAGGAGTAGCGCACGACGCATATGGGTAGAACCCTACGTTAGTGGATGAGTTTCGCATGCGGCAATAATACGAGGAAACAAAAGCCGTCGGCCAGTTAGGCCGACGGCTGCCAAAACGCATTATTAGATAGAGCCTTCTTCGGATCCTGCATCGTCGCCATCATCTTCAGCGACTTTAACAGCTGGGTGCTTCCCGGCCTTTGCTTCCGGACGACTAGCTGCCATGCGTGCGCGGAACGCAGCTTTCTCTTTAGCAACGAGGGCTTCTGCGGCCGGATCTGCTTTTGCTAACGCCTTGTCGCTTAAACTGCGCCAAGCGTTTTCAGAAGAAGCCGCCCGTTCGCGCGTCGATTTGTAATCGAGGTAGGCTTTGCGAGCAGCTGCCTTATCCGCTTTGGCCTGTTCGTAGGCAGCAGATACCTCGGGATCATCTGCAGCGATGCGCCGAGCTGCAGTTAAGCGCTGGCTTTCTTCCGAGGAGAGCGCCTTGACGTCTGCCGGTGCCTGTGTGGTAGCTTTGCTAGCACCATATAGGTGAGCGGGGCCGAGTGCGAGGATGGCCACCCAGCAAAGGGCGACGATTTGATGTGTTTTTGGGATATACATGTGTGTGTTCATAGGAACGGGATTGAGCCAGCCCCGTGAATTGCGACAGTGCAAGGCGCCCCCTATAGGGTTTATTCCATGAACCGATTCACCGCAGAGTTTTTAGGTACCTTCTTTCTTACGACTTTCGCACTGATTGGAAATCCGCTCGGCTTGGCTGTCGGACTGACTGCACTCATTTGGTCGCTTGGGCCGATCTCCGGAGCCCATTTTAATCCTGCGATCACGTTCGCACTGCGTATCCGCGGAAAAGTTACTACAGGGGAAATGTTAGGTTATATCGGAACACAATTTGTCGCTGTGTCGTCTGCCGCATTCATGACTGCGATGCTCGTTGGGCATAATCCAGAACGTGCCGAAGCCGCTGGAGCGGGTGTTCCGGATGCATGGCTTTCTGCGTTAACGGCGGAAATACTCGGCACCCTTTTCTTAGCGTTTGTTATTCTTGTCGTGGCGACGTCTCGCCGGGCTGCTGGCAATACGTATGCTGCGCCCGCCATCGGTGCCGCGCTTTTTGGCGCCCTTTCAGCTTTTGGCGCAACCTCAGGATTCTTTAATCCTGCAATTACATGGGCCTCAGGGCTTCACGACCTCGTTTCATCTTTGCGGGCGGATACGGATGTTGCTCAGGCATTCTTTGCGGAACTCATCCGTTTCGGGAAGTTTCTGCCTTGGGCATGTTGCTTAATTGTCGTCCAATTCATCGGTGCGGTTTGTGCGAATGGCTTCTTTTGGCTTATTTACCCAGAAGATCGCGCAGGATAATTGAAGGACGACGCTTGCAGACTGGACGGACTCTCTCACGCTGTAGCCCATGAACATCCATAAGCATTACAGCGAGTTAGTTGTCCTCTTGTCTTTTGTGGTCGTGTTGGTCGCTCTTTTAAAGGGGCCACGTCCAGTCTTTCAGCGCGTTGTTGCCGTACTATTGGATATCAATCTTCTTCTCGGAGCTTACCAATGGTACAGCGTTTACCCAAAATCGGTTTCCCTGTTGCACCCATTACTTGCCCTTGCCGCCGTCGGCCTCGCTCATGCTTCCGCACGCAGTGACGACCGGAAGAAAGTCGTCACATTCTGGTCGCTCGTGCTGGTTATCCTTTTAACAGCTTGGGCCGTTCACGCGCCTTGGGGGCCTGCCATCTTGAAGAACATCTTGATGGTTGGCGGTGCACCAGCGGCTTAAGCAGGAACTTCGTTACGCAGACGCCATAGCATGTATCGCTTAGCGCTTAACATGCTATTTGGGGACCGGGCAAAGCTTGCCATGCTTCTTTGCGGGCTAAGCTTTTCGGCATTATTAATGGCGCAGCAGAGTTCGGTTTTCTTCGGCATCATGAGTTGGACGTATACGCCGATGGTTAACATCCGTGCGTCAATTTGGGTGAGCGATTCAGAAGTCGAGCAGGTCAACGACGCCAAACCGATGCGCGACACAGACGTCAGCCGCGTCCGCTCTGTCGACGGCGTCTCTTGGGCCGCGCCGCTTCACTCTTCAATCATGCAAGCCCGCATGCCCAACGGGAAATTTAAACTTATTTCCCTTGTTGGTATTGATAGCGATACGTTTGCCGGAGCTCCTGCCACGCTCACCCAGGGCAACATTGAAGACCTGCGTTTGCCCAACACTGTCTTGGTTGATGAATGGGGCGCGAACCTGCTTGGCCATGTCGTCATTCAGCCAGATGGATCTGAAAAAATTATCCCGCTCCAGATCGGCGATACCTTTGAGCTAAATGACACCGAAGCTCGTATTGTTGGTATTTGTCGGGTGAAGCGCGCATTTACCGGAGGCCCTTTTGTTTACACAACCTACGATCGCGCCAAGGCTTACACGGCGAATGTGCGACGCGCCCTGAGTTATGTTTTGGTCGAACCGCGTGACGGCGTTTCTGTCGACGACCTGCGACTACGCATTGAAAGAGAAACGGGACTCAAAGCATGGACATCCGACACAGATCTTTGGCACTGGAAGGAAGGCAGCTTGGCGCGCAGTACTTTTTGGTGGTTCTGGAAAAATACGGGAATTCCTTTTTCTTTTGGAACAGCCGTTTTGCTCGGACTTTTTGTCGGCATCGCGATTTCAGGCCAAACCTTCTATTCGTTTGTTCTGGAGAATTTAAAATACTTCGCAGCAATTAAGGCAATGGGCGCAAGTATGGGCGTGCTCGCGCGCATGCTCCTCCTCCAGGCACTAACCGCCGGCATGCTGGGCTTTGGCTTAGGCGTGGGTATGGCACAAGCTATCGGGCGCGGCATGATCGAGAAAGGCATGCCGCCGTTTGTGATGTACCCACAAATTCTTTGGGCAACCTTCGTACTCGTATTAGGCATTAGCTTAATATCAGCCCTCATCGGCATGGTTAAAGTTGCCCGAGTTGATCCAGCCTCCGTCTTCCGTGGCTAATATGAGTACAGCGACAAACATTGTGACCGCAGTGCGCATCCATGGCGTCGACAAATCTTTTGGGCCTGCGGAATCCGCGGTGATGGCACTTAAGCAGGTAGATTTTGAAGCGCGGCAAGGTGAACTCATTATGCTCGTCGGCCCTTCGGGTTGCGGGAAGACAACCTTGCTGTCAGTCATCGCCGGCACCTTGCGTGCGGATGCGGGCAGTACAGAAGTTTTTGGGCAGCGTTTGGATGGATTGTCACAAGAGGAGCTCACAGCCTTTCGCCGGAAGAACCTCGGCTTTGTTTTTCAATCCTTTAACCTCATTCCAACCCTTAGTGTACGCGAGAACGTGATGGTGCCTTTGCTTATCCAAGGAATATCCTATGGGGAAGCTGCAATAAAAGCTGGGGCCATCCTGGCAAAGGTTGGCCTCGAAGGCCGTGAAGACGGATCTGCCACGGCGCTCTCTGGTGGACAGCAACAGCGCGTAGCCATTGCCCGTGCCTTGGTTCATGAGCCGCCCCTCTTAATTTGCGATGAACCGACTTCCGCTTTAGATAAAGATACCGGTGGAAAAGTCATGGAAATGATTCGCGATCTCTCTCATTCACCCAATCGCTGCGTTATTGTGGTAACGCACGACCAGCGGATATTCCGTTTTGCAGACCGCATTGCAGAAATGGAAGACGGGCGCATTCGTCGGGTTGTTGACGACCCGCGCCAACTCGAAACACCTTCTTACTAAACTTATGAAACTCCCACCTAAGCGCGTTTGGCTCATTGCGCTGGCTGCCGCTGGCGCAATTGCCGCCATCCAGCTTGCTTCAAAAGCAGGCCAAACGCCCCCAATCACGCCTCCGCCGTACCAGCCAGCCGTACGTACGAAAGAGGGCTTACTCTCTGCTGCAGGCCTAGTTGAAGCTGTGGCCGAGAACACACTTGTTGGAGTGCCGATGGCTGGCGTGGTGCAGACCGTGTCCGTTAAAGTTTCTCAACAAGTCAAAGCC
This sequence comes from Opitutia bacterium, assembly GCA_947460445.1. Lineage (GTDB taxonomy): Bacteria > Verrucomicrobiota > Verrucomicrobiia > Opitutales > UBA953 > UBA8828. Next base: position 11,939 of record CANHHS010000010.1, read on the forward strand.
GGAGACCCACTACTCACGCTCGATACGCGTGAACTTATACCCGCACTTGCCATCGCGGAAGCTTCTGCCGCTCGTGCTGAAGATGCAGCTCGCCGAATGATTTCCCTCGAAGGCACGGGCGCCATCTCTGGGTCTGCATTGCAAGACGCGCGTTTGGCTGCACAAGAAGCCCGTGCGCGGGCAGCTTTGGCGAAGGCAAGTCTTGAGCGGGCGGTTATTCGTTCGCCAATCGACGGAACTGTTTTGCAAGTTAACGTGCGCGTTGGCGAGTTTGTGACCGCTGGCGGCAAAGTCCCTGTCATCATCGGCGACATTTCGCACTTACAGATTCGCTGCGACATCGATGAACAGATGGCCCCCCGCATGCGCGAGAATCTTCCTGCCAAAGGCTATTTAAAAGGTGAGGTCAATCGAGCAGGCGAAGCCGACCACTCAATTCCACTTCGCTTTGTGCGCATCGAACCTTTTGTAGTTCCGAAGGTCTCGCTTACAGGCGGAAGCGCCGAGCGCGTTGACACCCGCGTGCTCCAAGTCATCTACCAATTTGATCGTCCAGCGGATCGACCTGTTTTTGTCGGCCAACAAATGGATGTCTATATCGATGCCTCGCCTGAAGCTTCCAAGTAAAGTGCTCTTTGCTGCGGCACTCCTTGCGGGGTGTGCAACTTCGTCGGAGCAATCTGACGGCGTGGTGTTGCCCAAGGACGTCCATTGGTCTGCCGAAAGCCCAGGCCAGCGGGCATCGTCCGAATGGTGGAAATCTTTCGGCGACCCACATTTAACCGAACTCATCACCCGAGCGCTGCGCGATAATCCGGATATGGCGATTGCCGCTGCGCGCGTTCGAGAGGCGCGTGCGAGCGTGACGGCCACCGATGCAGATTTGTTACCAAGGCTTGACGCCAAACTGGCTCAACAGGACCAGCGCATTTCTGGTGAAACGGGGCGCAACTTCCCTGGCTTGCCGCGCCGCAGCAGCGTTACTTCCGTCGGCGTCCAGCTGTCGTGGGAGATAGATTTATGGGATCGCGCCGGATCGCTTTCTAAAGCCGCTCTCAACGAAGCTTATGCGGCAGGGCTGAGTGAAGCTTCCGCCAAAGTATCACTTGCCGCCGAAGTCGCCCGCACTTGGTTTGCGGTTCGACTTCAGCGCGAAAATCTTGCCTGCCTCGAAGCGGAGTTCGCTGCACGCATGGCAGAGTTGGCGCACACAGAAAATCGCTTCAAGGCCGGTATTGTGGATAGCGATTTTATTTCCGCTGCGAAATTGGCTGCAGCTCAAGCTAAAGCTGCCGAGGCCGATGGACGTCGCCGATTGGCTTCGGCCGAAAACGCTTTGCGCGTCCTGGTTGGTGCACCTGTTGGCGCGGCCTTGCCTGCGACAACAATCGATGTCACTGGCCCCGCAACCCTTGCGGTAGTGATGCCTGAGATGAGCGCGGGTGTGCCCAGCGACCTCTTATTGAATCGTCCCGATATCCAAGCTGTCGAACGACAGCTTGACGCGTCAGTTGCGCGCGAGGGCGCTGCTCGTGCTAACTATTATCCACACTTAACCCTCATCGGCGATGCGGGCTGGCAAGCTGATCCCGCATCCCGTGTCGGCCAAGGGTCCTCAGGTTTCTGGAGCCTTACACCGACACTCACATTACCAATTTTTGAAGGCACTCGAAACGATGCTGCGCTCGAACAGGCCCAGGCACGTTTCGATATCGCTCGCGGCACCTATCGCAAAGCAGTCCTCAATGCATTCCGCGAAGTGGATGATGCGCTTGTCGACATACGAGAGCTTGGCACTCAAGAATTGCTTGCGGGCAAAGTTGTCGAAGCCGTTCGCGAACGTTTGGTGAATGCCGAGGCTCGAGTGCAAGCGGGACTTACCAACGAGTCCGAAGTTCTTTCAGCACGACTCGACCTCTTCCTCGCGCGTCGCACGCTTGCAGCTTACGGCTGGGAGCGTCGGCAGGCTGCGGTGCGCCTAGCAGCCGCCACAGGTGGTGGCTGGCAAGCTTCCACCGACAAATAAAAAACCCCGGCGGACCGGGGCTTTTGGTTAGGCCTTAATTTGCGGGCGCTTGGGATCCGGCCAGTCGATATGGAAGAACTCGCCACGTGGCTTGTCCGTCCGCTCGTAAGTGTGTGCGCCAAAGAAGTCGCGTTGGCCTTGGAGAAGATTTTGAGGCAGACGCTCTGTGCGATAGGAGTCGAAGTACGCAAGCGCCGAGCCGAGCGTTGGCACGGGAATGCCGTGCTTCACGGCAAGGCCAATGACTTTGCGCCAATTCTTTTGAGCCTTCCGCATCGTCTTCTTAAAGTACGGATCGAGCATGAGGTTCGCGAGGCGAGGCTTCTTGCCAAACGCCTCTGTAATTTTTTGGAGGAAGCTAGCCCGAATAATGCAACCGCCACGCCAGATCTGGGCGATTTCGCCGAAGTTTAATTTCCAGTTATACTCCTTCTGCGCTTCGCGCATGAGCTGGAATCCTTGGGCGTAAGAACAAATCTTGGCTGAGTAGAGGGCGTCATGGATCTGTGCGACGACCTTCGCGCGATCGACTTTACCCGTGATGCGTGGCTTCGGGCCGCGTAAGGATTTAGCAGCAGCGACGCGCTCATCTTTAATCGCCGATAAGCAGCGAGCGAAGACAGCTTCGGCAATCGTTGGAGCGGCCACGCCCATATCGAGGGCATTTGCACTCGTCCATTTTCCGGTACCTTTTTGTCCAGCGGTGTCGAGGATGACGTCGACCAAGGGGGCGCCCGTCTCGGGGTCTTTTTGGCGCAGGACTTTAGCGGTGATCTCAATTAAGAAAGAATTCAGTTCGCCGCGATTCCACTCTTCAAAGACTGCACCAACTTCATCGGGCGTCATTCCGAGCAAGCCGCGCATTAAGTCGTAGGCTTCACAAATCATCTGCATGTCGCCGTACTCAATGCCGTTGTGAACCATCTTCACGTAGTGCCCAGCGCCATCGGGCCCGATGTAGGCAACACAGGGCACGCCGCCTTGAATGGGCTTTCCGGGTTTTGCACCGGTGCGTTCAACGCCCGTCGTTGCATCGACCTTTGAGGCGACCGCTTCCCAAATAGGTTTGAGCTCTGCCCAGGCAGCGGGATCGCCACCGGGCATGAGGGATGGACCGAAGCGGGCGCCTTCTTCGCCGCCAGAAACACCTGAACCAATAAAGCGAAGACCTTTTGCCTTCAGGGCTTTTTCGCGCCGGATGGTATCCGTCCAGAGTGCATTACCGCCGTCGATGATGATATCGCCGGGCTCAAAAACTTTTGCGAGTTCGTCGATGACCGCATCGGTCGGGCTGCCAGCCTTAACCAAGATGACCGCCTTACGGGGCCGTTTGAGGGAAGCTGCAAACTCAGCCACCGTCTTAGAGCCAGATAATTTCCCAGGCGTATTGCGGTTGGCGGCGATAAATTCATCCGTCTTCGCCGTTGTTCGGTTATAAACGGTAATGGCGAAGCCGTGGTCTGCGATATTGAGGGCGAGGTTCTGGCCCATCACGGCCAGGCCAATAAGGCCAATGTCGGAGTTCATGCTATATGGAGGGGATGCGGGGTGGGGTAGGCGTGGCAAATGCAAAAAGCCGGGACCGCCTAGGGGCATACGCGCTTGCAAGGGGGGCAAGCACCCTCAAATCTTATCCCCCGGACGGCTCTTTCCGGCCGCAACGCGCACGCTCCCGACCATGACGCAGCCCATTACTTTCCGTAACCCTTCGCCCCTCTGGCAGAAAGACATGGAGCGCGATGCCTGTGGCGTCGGCTTCATCGCCAACCTGCGTGGCGAGAAGACCCATGCCGTCATCGATCGGGCCATGGAAGGTCTCCGCAATCTCGCCCACCGGGGTGCTATTGATGCCGATGCTGTGACCGGCGACGGTGCCGGGTTGCTCACGCAACTTCCGTACGCCCTCCTGCGTCGTCACCTTAAGGCCAAAGGCAAAATTGTTCCGAAAGACAAAGACCTCGCACTCGCGATGATTTTCTTGCCGCGCGACGAGTACCAGCAGTCTCACGCCAAAAAAATTCTCGAAGAAGCCGTCCACAACGAAGGCCTCGTGCTGGTTGCTTGGCGCCAAGTTCCTGTCGAGCCTGGATGCCTTGGTAAAAAAGCCGAGCTGACACGCCCGGATATCTGGCAGGCCATTGTCGCCTGCAAGGCCGACGCCGACTCGGTGATTTCCGAAGACGAATTTGAGCGTCGTTGTTTCTTGGCAACCAAAGTTTCTGAGCGCCGTGCATCCGAAGCTAAAATCGAAGGCTTCTATATCTGCTCCTTCTCCAGCCGCACCGTTACCTATAAAGGACTCTTCAACGCCCCTCAGGTCCGGAAATTCTTCACAGACTTAAAGGATCCAGAGTTCACTACCGCTTTCGCAATTTTCCACCAACGGTTCGCAACCAATACGTTGCCCGACTGGACAAAGGCCCATCCTTTCCGCTGCATCGCACACAACGGCGAAATTAACACGATCCGTGGCAACCGTAATTTCATGCGGGCTCGCGAGTTTTCAGACATCTCCGGAAAGTGGGCGGAGCGTTACAAGGATCTCCGACCAATCATCCAGCCTGACATGTCGGACTCAGCGAGTTTCGACAACGCCTTCCAATTACTAGTGGCCGATCTCCCGCCTGCGAAACGCAGCGGCATCGTCGCTGCCTCCATGATGATGCCAGTGGCTTGGGAAAGCGACGGCTCCCTTCCCGAGAAAGTCCGCAACTTCTACCACTATCAATCACTGGTGATGGAGCCATGGGATGGCCCTGCGGCGATTATTTTCACCGATGGACGTTACCTCGGCGCCTCCCTTGATCGTAATGGTCTTCGTCCGCTTCGTTATAAAGTTTATGCCGACGGCACAGTGATCGGCGCTTCCGAGGCTGGACTGATTGCCCCTTGGGGTTCACCACTCGTCAAAGCAGGTCGCCTCGGTCCAGGTCGCATGATTGCCCTCGACCTTAATAACGGAAAGTTCCTCGAAGATGCCGACTGCAAGCAGGTCCTTGCGGAACGTCGCGACTACGGAAGCTTCCTCGCCGAAGCTGTCCGCGACTTGCATACACTCGCTAAGTCTAAGGCACGCGTGCCGACGCCTGTTGCGGATAGTGTCGCTCACCAAATTGCTTTCGGTGCCGACCTAGAAGAGCGTGATTTAATTCTGTCACCCATGGCCAACACGGCGATGGAAGCGCTTGGCTCCATGGGCGACGACACACCGTTGGCGGCACTCTCTCGCCGTCCGCGTCTCCTTTACAGTTACTTCAAGCAACTGTTTGCCCAAGTTACCAACCCGCCCATCGACCCGATTCGTGAATCGTTGGTGATGTCGCTTACAAATTACATCGGCGGACAGATTGGCATCTACGAAACATTGGAAGACAAGCGGACCTTCCTGCAGGTCGATACACCGGTTCTCTTGCCGCACGAGTTCGAAGAGATCCCTGCGCATTTTGCCGATAAACTCGTCCAGCTCGACGCCACCTTCCCTGTCAATGCAGGGCCAGCCAGCCTCGAGCCCGCTTTACGTGCGATTGCAGAAGTCGCCGTTAAAGCCGTGCGCGACCAAGGTGCACGTGTTGTCGTTGTCTCTGACCGTTCGGCGAATGCAAACCGCGCTGCGATGCCCATGTTGCTTGCCGTGGGAGCTGTCCACCAAGCACTTGTTCGTGCAGGCTTACGTCTTCGCTGCGGTATTGTTGCCGAAACCGGCGAAGCTCGCGACGTTCATCAACTCGCTTGTCTGATTGGTTATGGCGCGACCGCTGTATACCCTTGGCTAGCTTACGAAATTCTTCGCGACTTACACGCAGGCGGAAAACTTGATCCCAAAGTTGATCTCGCCAAAGCGTGTGAGAATTACCGCAAGGCTGCGGGCAAGGGCTTGCTTAAGATTATGTCGAAGATGGGCATCTCGACGTTACTTTCTTACCAAGGCGCTCAGGTCTTTGAGGCACTTGGCGTGGGCGACAAAGTCGTCGATGACTGTTTCTCAGGCACACCTTCACCCATTGGCGGCGTCGGCTACGAAGATATTGCGGGCGAAACTTTACGTCGTCACGCGCGCGCATGGCCAACTGCGGGTGCGGCGGAGCTCTCCAACGAAGGCTGGTACCTCGTCAATAAGAAGGGCGACGGCGAAGTCCACGGCTGGAGCCCGAAGGTTGTCGCTGGCATGGGTAAGTTCCTGAAATCTGGCGGCGATGCTGCTGGCTGGGCTGATTGGAAAACTGCCTCCGAAGAACACGCGCCTGTCACCATTAAGGATCTTCTCCGTATCCGTTTTGCGAAAGAAGCCATCGCGCTCGATCAAGTCGAGTCCGCCAAAGAAATCCGCCAGCGCTTTACGACTGCCGGTATGTCGCTCGGCGCAATTTCACCTGAAGCGCACGAGTGTCTCGCTATCGCGATGAACCGTATTGGCGGTAAATCCAATTCCGGCGAAGGCGGCGAAGATCCACGTCGTTTCCGTCCGCTCGACAATGGTGACAATGCTAACTCTGCAATTAAGCAAGTAGCCTCAGGTCGCTTTGGTGTGACGGCCGAGTACCTTGCCTCGGCTAAGGAAATTGAAATCAAGATCGCCCAAGGCGCTAAGCCTGGTGAAGGCGGCCAACTTCCTGGTCACAAGGTTTCGCCGCTGATTGCGACCCTGCGTTATTCTGTTCCTGGTGTAACCCTGATTTCCCCTCCGCCGCACCACGATATTTATTCGATCGAAGATTTAGCGCAGCTCATCTTCGACCTGAAGTGCGTCAACCCTCGCGCGAAGATTTGCGTGAAGCTCGTTTCGTGTTCGGGCGTGGGTACGGTTGCCGCCGGCGTAGCGAAAGCCTATGCCGACGTCATCCTGGTCTCTGGCCACGAAGGCGGTACGGGTGCTTCGCCACTCTCGTCGGTTAAGAATGCCGGATCGGCTTGGGAAATCGGCATCGCCGAGGCTCACCAAGTTCTGATGATGAATGACCTTCGTAGTCGCGTCACCTTGCGTACGGATGGCGGCATGAAGACTGGACGCGACATTGTCATCGCTGCGATTCTTGGCGCCGAAGAATTTAATTTCGGCACAGCGGCGCTCATCGCTGCGGGGTGCGCGATGTTCCGCGTCTGTCACCTGAACACCTGTCCCGTGGGTGTCGCCACTCAGCGCGATGACCTCCGGGCGAAGTTCCGCGGCAAACCCGAGAACGTCATTCACTTCTTCAATGCGGTTGCGGAAGACGTGCGCGTCATCCTTGCGAAACTTGGCAAGCGCTCGATCGATGAAATTGTTGGTCGCACCGAACTCCTCGAGTTCGTACCCGATGCGGAGAATCCGAAGACGGCGAAACTTCGTTTAGATGGATTGCTCTTTAACCCTGATCCTTCGGATGATGCCTCGCGCATCCACACACGGGAGCGCAATAACTCTCCTGGGCACGAGCTCTGTCTCGATGATTTGATTCTGCAAGATGCACGCCACGTGCTCGTCCATAAGACACAGCCATTCAAGGCGACGTACAAAGTACGCAACGTGCACCGCAATGTGGGCACGCGTCTCGCGGGCGAGATTGCTTACATTCACGGTAACCGCGGGCTCCCACCGGGCATTCTCGATTTAACCTTCGAGGGAAGTTCCGGTCAGTCTTTCGGCACCTTCTGCGTACAAGGCATGACCCTTCGTCTAATTGGCGAAGCTAATGACTATGTCGGCAAGGGCATGAACTCCGGAGAAATTATTATCCGTCCAGCGGCCGATACGACCTTCGCCTGGCACGAGAACATCATCATGGGCAATACCTGCCTCTATGGTGCGACGGGCGGATCGCTCTTTGCTGCGGGCCGAGCAGGCGAGCGCTTCAGCGTTCGTAATTCAGGTGCGACTGCCGTCGTCGAAGGCGTCGGTGATCACGGCTGCGAGTATATGACCGCAGGCACGGTAGTTGTCTTGGGTCCTGTGGGACGAAACTTTGCTGCAGGCATGTCGGGTGGACTTGCTTTCGTTTGGGATCCGGAGCGCAAGCTCGATGACCTCTTTAACTCCGAGATGGTTAGCCTCGAGGCGATTAAGGAAGCGGAAGAATCTGCAGCGCTTAAGTCCTTAGTGGCACACCATGCAGAAGTCACCGGAAGTCCTCACGCCGCCGCCCTCGTGAAACGGTGGGATAAAGCGGTTGGAGAATTCCGTCGTGTTACCCCGCTACCAAGCCCGGGCGTTACACCGCAAGTCTTCCGCTATCAGCCTGCGGCGATCGCTTAACGCCGACGGCATTGTTGAATAGCCCGGGAGACCGGGCTATTTTATTTAGTACCCCGGCGAGCCTTCCCGCTTGCCCCTTCCCGCTTCGGCTCTACCCCCTATCTTGTATGCACCGCGTTCACATACGCACTTATGGATGCCAGATGAATGAGCGCGACTCCGAGGGCGTGGGTGCTTTGTTGCGCTCAAAAGGCTACCTACTCGTGGCAGACGAAGCCGAAGCCGACATTATTCTAATCAACACCTGTTCCATCCGCGGTTTGGCTGAAGAGAAAGCCATTGGGAAGGCTGATCATCTTTTGCGTGCTCGTCGCGAAGGCAAAGGTGCTAAATTCATCGGCATCTTAGGATGCATGGCGCAAAATCGTGGAGCCGAACTTTTAGAACGCTTACCCGATTTAGATTTAATTGTCGGCACACAGCGCCTGCGCCACATCCCTGATTACCTC
>CANHHS010000011.1 GCA_947460445.1 Opitutia bacterium
CCTCAGTAGTTCAGCGAGTCCTTACCGTACCAAGGCCGGAGCACCTCGGGTATACGAACCGAGCCATCCGCCTGCAAATTGTTCTCAAGAATAGCTGCCAAGACGCGTGGCAAGCCAAGGCCAGAACCATTCAGTGTATGCACAAAGTTAGCCTTACCTTCTTTATCACGGAAGCGAATGCCAGCTCGACGTGCTTGGAAGTCGGTAAATGAAGAACAACTTGAAACTTCCAACCAGCGCTTTTGGCCACCGGCCCAAACTTCGAGGTCGTACTGCTTGCTATGCGGGAATCCGATGTCACCTGCACAAATACTGAGCACGCGGTATGGAAGGTTAAGTTTTTGCAAGAGACGTTCGGCGTCCGTGCGCAATGACTCCAATTCAGACAAGGATGTCTCAGGGTGAACCCATTTCACGAGCTCAACTTTATCAAACTGATGCAAACGATTCAGCCCACGTACATGTGCACCCCAGCTACCTGCCTCTCGGCGGAAGCACGGAGTGTAGCCCACGCGTTTCACAGGAAGCGCATCCAGGGGTAAGATTTCGTCGCGGAAGAAATTAGTGACGGGCACTTCAGCCGTCGGGATCATATATAGATCATCGGTCTGCGCGTGATACATTTGCCCCTCTTTATCAGGCAACTGACCCGTGGCAGTGGCGCTTGCTGTATTCACCAGCAAAGGCGCATGGACCTCTTCGTAACCAGCTTGGCCTGCTTCCTGTAAACAAAACTGGATGAGCGAGCGCACCAGACGCGCCATGTCGCCGACGTAAAAAGGGAAACCGGCTCCCGTAACTTTTACGCCGCGCTCAAAGTCGACTGCTTTCGAAAACCAAGCAATGTCCCAGTGCGCTTTAGCCGCCGGTGAAACTAATTTCTCAGGATCACCCCACGTGGATGCGACAACGTTATCCGTCTCCGCACGTCCATCAGGAACACTCACATCAGGGATGTTGGGGACAGAAAGACAAGCGGTGCGCCATGCTTCGTCTGCATCAGCGACGGATTTCTCGAGTTCTTTAACTTTAGCCGAAAGTGCCTTCATCTCAGCCAACTTAGCTTGAAACTCCGGCGAACCCTTGGGCAACTTCGCCATTTCTTGATTGGCACCGTTCTGCGCTGACCGTGCGGACTCAAACTCTGTGACAGCATGCCGGCGACGTTCATCGGCTGCCAGGACCGCGTCGAGGTCGACCGTAAATTTCTTCCGGGCGATGCCCTTGCGGACGGTGTCGATTTGTTCGCGGATTAACTTTGGGTCGAGCATGGGTATAAGATTGCCGAATCACCCCGCCCGAGGGCAAGGGGGATTAAACGGTTTAGCGACGGGCGGGCGAACCCGCCGGAGGCCGCTCCCCACCAGATACATCCTTGCCGTCTTTGCCTACGAGATCCGTCCGATCGTAGGTGAAGCTCAACTCCGCAGTACCTAGAGTCCGATCTTTCATAGCCGCTAAAAGCACGTCTCGGTTCACTTGAGCTGGCGAAACCTTTAAGTCTGGAGCCGAGGAAAGCGCATAGAGCGTGAGGGTGTACGTCTTCACACCTGGACCCTTGGAGTGCGGCGGGGCGTAGCCTTGCGATCGATTAACACAATTACTTCCAAAGACCCCAATGCCCTTTGTAGCTTTGGCGAGCGACTTTGTCTCAGCGGGGATATTGTAAACGGTCCAATACCACTTAGCCGCTTCGCCCTCATGAGGAAAGTGGTGCATGATAAGCGCGAAAGACTTCGTACCCGCAGGTACGCCGGACCATTCGAGTGGCGGACTCACCCCGTCGCCATCGCCTGTAAACTCTCGAGGCAAGGCACCACCATTCGCAACTACCGGACTGCGTAAAACGAAACCTGGGGAAGCCTTTGGTTTTACGTCAGCCGCCTGCAGGCAACATGATGTCAGAAAAAGGATGAAGGTAGTGGCGCGCATATCGATTGAACCCCAAAGAGGTTTTTTAGTTTAAAGTCCGCGAGCAATGCGGCCGTTAAGGTATTTAGCCACCCAAGCGAGCCGCTCACGACTAACACCCGAACCGCATTCATATTCCTGCTCCTTACCTTTCAGTAATACTTGGTGCTGAATTTGGTAACTACCACGCCGCGAGCGTGAAGTTGATTCAATAATCTCCGCATGATCGTAGTCTAACCAGCGACGGCGGCGCGTCCAATAAAGCCCAAGAAAACCGACCCGGTGCCGCAGTTCGTCTCCGCGCACTTCCAGGATGAACTTACCACAGAGCGCCATCATCGCGATGGATCCGAATAGCAGCGTGCCAAAGAGAAATGGAATCCCGAAGAGCGACTGAAAGAGACTGAACTCGCCGCTGTAAATCTGAGTGCCGTAGATGCCGCCAAGCGACCCACCACTCCAGATACACATGAAGGGAACAAGGAACCAAGCTAAGGCGCTACGCGTCGTGACACTGATGCGAAAACCATCCATGGATTCCTCGACTTGGACACCCTTGGGCGGATGGGTCGGCATCGCTTGAGGTCGCCGCGCAAAGGGTAGCGCTGTCTTACACGCTTCGATGCCAAATGATTGGTCGCACGAACGACAAACGGCCAGCCCTGCCGACGGAGCAATTTCCGAGGCCGGAATCGGCAAGCCGCACTCGGGACAATGAAGTTCCATACCGAGAAACTGAACAGTCATTGCCTATGGACAAGCCTTGACCCAAAGGGGCGGTTCCCGGCGCGCGCACGCACCGGGAACCGCTTAGGGGTTTGCTATGAACCGATCAGACGCGTGCTGCCTTGGGGGCAAACACCTCATCTGCGCGGAAAAAACGCCGAATCTCGTCCTCTGCAGCTGCAGGGCTATCAGATGCGTGACAAACGTTGCGCATCATTTCGGTACCAAAATCTCCGCGAATCGTGCCCTTGGGGGCGACCTTTGAATTCGTCGGACCTAGCAACTCGCGGACGCGGGCAATCACGTTCTCGCCCGAAAGGACGAGGGCGATGACAGGACGCGAGGACATGAAGGCCTCAATTTCAGGGTAAAACGGTTTGTCTGCTACGTGGGCGTAATGCTCGCGCAAGACAGATGGGGTCAGATTCATCATCTTTGCCGCACGAATTACGAATCCAGCTTGTTCAAAGCGGGCAATAACCGTGCCGCAGAGATTCTTCTCCATGGCGTCGGGTTTAAGAATAATAAGGGTCTGTTCCATAATGGCACCCTCGGTAGACGAGGGTTGTTTAAAATGACAGGTCACCTGACCTCGGACAAGTTCAAAAGCCAGGGGCAAAAAATCCGCCTAACCCTCTAAAATTCAGGCCTTTATGAGCAATACGACAGCGTGACAGGCAATCGCCCGACCCTCACCAACAGCGTCCATGCCTTCTTGGGTTGTCGCCTTAACCCCTATTTGGTCACCCGTAACCCGAAGCAGTGCCGACAGGTTCTTACGAATAGCTGGGACATGGGGGGCCATCTTTGGCTTTTCTGCCAAGACAACGATGTCGAGATTACCAATCGCCCACCCCTTTGCGGCGGCTTCCTGGACGGCCCGCTCCACAATACGCGCTGAATTCATATTCTTGAGCGCCGGATCTGTGTTTGGGAAAAGCTGGCCGATATCAGGCAAGCCTGACGCGCCGAGAATCGCATCTGCCACTGCGTGCAAGATGACGTCAGCGTCGGAGTGACCCTCTGGTCCAACGGGTGAATCAATCTTCACACCCCCCAAGATACAGGGACGACCCGCAACCAAAGCGTGAATATCATACCCAAGTCCGATGCGAAAAGGCGGCTGCATAGAACACTCACTAAGCCATCCATGAGTGAATGGGAAGCCCGCGTGGTGTTTTCCCTTGAAGCCTTCCCTCTCGCAGGCAAATTAAAGCTCCCAGGAACGGTGCGGTAGCCAAGTGGTAAGGCCGGGCTCTGCAAAAGCCCCATTCGTCGGTTCGATTCCGACCCGCACCTCCACCTGGGAAACTCAACGTGCCGGCGGCATTGCAAAAACGCGCACGTAATCGACGGTCATTTCAGCAGGCAGTTGATTGTTATCGATGGGATGTTTGCCAGCATCATGCCCAATCATCGTTAACCAAACTTGCTGAGGGCCTTGTGGAAAGAGTTTGGCGGGAGCCGTTAGCACAGGACGCCCGTCAAATGTCATGATGGTTTCCTGCTCACCCCAAAGACATCCCCAGGTATGGAAATCAAGCGAGAGGTCAGGCGTCTTTACCATGGCATGCCCTCCCGCGCTCATTTTGACAGGCAATGGATTCCAGCGATGGATCGACGTGCTGTATTGCGTCAGGTTATAGGTGTCGGTCTCGACGATATCCATCTCTTGCAAGGTCTTGCTCGGACCTGTGCCTCCCAGGCCGTCGTACATTTGTAACCAGAAAGACCCATGCCAACCCGCACCCTTGGGGTATTTCATCCGCGCTTCGAAATAGCCATGTGTAAACTCGCGGCGCGAAATAATTCCTGCCCCGGTATAACCTTTACCGCGAACCTCTTGCTTGCGACCCGTAAGGACAAGCAAACCGTCACGTAACGAAATATTCTCCGGCACCTGCGTGCTCAAAAGCTTACTGTCCGTACGTACAATCCATTCGCGGTCATTCAGCTCTTTGGCGTTAAAGTCGTCACCCCACACCTGCACCCAACCCTCAGGAGGTGCAGCAGGCACAACCACTGATAATGAGAGCGCTAAGAAAATAGCGCCTTTCATTTATCGAGCAGGCTTACGCAAACTGTCCGGACCGTTCACCTTGGCATTCACGCGAAGGCGTAAGCCATTCAGGCGAATGAAGCCCGTAGCGTCGTCTTGATTGTAAGCCTTGGTAGGATCCGCCTCCATCGTGGCAATATGCGGATTGTAGAGCGAACGCGGGCTCTTGCGACCGGCAACATAAACGCCGCCCTTGTAAAGCTTCACACGAACCGTACCGGTGACATTGCGTTGGGACTCTGTGACGAGTGTCTGCAGGGCAAGGCGCTCAGGCGCATACCAAAAACCGTTATACACGAGAGCCGCATAACGCGGGATTAAGGAGTCGCGCAAGTTCATCACTTCGCGATCCATCGTGAGCGATTCAATTTGGCGATGTGCAAACTGTAAGATGGTGCCACCGGGTGTCTCGTAGACGCCGCGGCTCTTCATGCCAACGAAACGGTTTTCTACCATGTCGACGCGGCCGACGCCGTGTTTACCACCCAAGCGATTCAACTCACGCATGACGCCTAAGGGGTTCAGCTTCTTGCCATTCACAGCTACGCAATCACCGGTGCGGTACTCAAGTTCAACAAACTCAGGCTTGTTAGGCGCATCCTCAGGAGCAACCGAGAGCTTAAACATGTCCTTATGCTTCGGCGAAAATACATCGAGCCATGGATCCTCGAGGATACCTGCTTCATAGGAGATATGGAGTAAGTTGCGGTCGCTCGAATAGGGCTTCTTGGCGCTGGCCTGCACAGGAATTTTATGGCGCGCACAGTAGTCAATCATCTCAGCACGGCCCGGAAACTCGGCACGGAAAGTCTCATCGCGCCAAGGTGCGATAATTTCAAGGTCAGGGGCCAAGGCAGCAGCCGTTAACTCGAAACGAACTTGGTCGTTACCCTTTCCGGTAGCGCCGTGGGCGATAGCGGTGGCACCTTCCTTGCGAGCAATCTCCACCATGCGCTTCGCAATAAGTGGACGCGCAATGGACGTGCCGAGGAAGTATTGTCCTTCGTAAATGGCATTCGCCTGCAACATCGGGTAGATGAAGTCCTTCGCGAACTCCGCCTGAAGGTCGTCGACGTAAAGCTTAGCGGCGCCTGTCTTACGAGCCTTGGCAGGCAGACCGTCGAGTTCATCCTCTTGGCCAACGTTTGCACAGAATGCAATAATCTCAGCGTTGTGGTGCTCCTTAATCCAGGAAAGCAGGACGGAGGTGTCGAGACCGCCAGAGTAGGCCAAGACGATCTTCTTCTTAGGGGACTTCTTCATGTGGATAGGTTGAAAGATTAGGCGCGGGCAGCAGCAAGATGGGCAAGCAGGGCCTTTTGAACATGCAAGCGATTCTCCGCTTGATCAAAAATGATACTGGCAGGACTGCTGAGAACTTCCTGAGAAACCTCTTCGCCTGGATGAGCAGGCAAGCAGTGCATAAAGAATGCACCGGGCTTCGCCAGTGACATTAATTTCGGTGTCACGCGGTAGCTATCGAGCTCTTTGAGTCGTTGAGCCTTTTCAGCCTCCATGCCCATGCTAACCCAAACATCTGTATAGACCATATCCGCGCCACGCACCGCAGCTTCAGGGTCTTCATTAAAGGTGTACGTTGGCGTAAGCTTATCGCGACGCAGCTGCTCCTGGATTTCTCTGCCAGGCGCATAGCCCTTCGGACCCGAAAGCACGACTTCCACGCCAAGGATTGCTCCGGCAAGGATGAATGAGTTCGCCATGTTGCAAGCGGTGTCGCCCAAGAAGGCGACTTTTCTTCCACGCAAACATTCTGCATAGGCTTCAGGCCGACCTGGTGCCCAACGCTCAGCGAGCGTGAACATATCCGTCATCAATTGACAGGGATGCAGAAAGTCCGAAAGCGCATTGACCACAGGCATCGATCCTTGCGCAGCAAAGTCGACAAGGAGTTGATGGTCATGGCAACGGATGACCATGCCATGGAGGTACCGCGAAAGCACGCGGGCCGTGTCTGAAACTGTTTCACCACGCGAGAGCTGCATGTCGTCCGCATTCAACATGACCGGTTGACCACCCAACTCGTGCACGCCTACTTGAAAGGAAACGCGCGTGCGGGTGCTTTTCTTGAAAAAGAGTAAACCCCAAGACTGACGAGCCAAAGACGGAGGCGTGTGACGTCCACGGCCAGCCTTAAGCGCTGCGGCCGTCGCAAAAATGGCCGCAATCTCATCGAAGCTTAAATCGGACTCCTTGAGGAAGTGTCTCATCTCAGGAAAAAGTGGACAATGACAGTACGGGCTGAATTGGACAGCGGAAAATAGCGTTTTTAGGCCCGAGGGAGGCCTGCCAAAACCTTGCCGAAGATATCCACAGACTGGGCTAATTCCGTTTCCGTAGCCGTTAAAGGCGGAAGGAAGCGAATCGTGTTTTCCCCAGCGGGAACCACGAGCAATCCAGCTTCACGTAATGCAGCAACTATCGGCCGAGGCTCACCATTCACGGCCACGCCAACCATATAGCCTAAACCACGTAACTCGCGGAAAATATCAGGCCGGGTTAAACCCACAGCACGGAGCGCAGCATGCCAAGCTGGCGACTGCTTCGCAACCTGCGCCAAGAGGCCTTCTTTTTCAATGATCTCTAATGTTGCCAGTGCGGCTGTAGCTGCCAACGGGGATCCACCAAAAGTGGTTCCGTGAGACCCTGGTGTAAAAAGGTCATCATGTGGCGGTGCCACCCAAATAGCGCCGATCGGAAATCCAGCACCAAGACCCTTGGCCATCGCAATCGCATCGGGGAGAACACAGGCCTGCTCGAAAGCAAAAAATGTCCCCGTACGACCGATGCCGCACTGAATCTCATCAAGTAATAGTAGAATGTTCCGCTCTGAACACAGCACGCGAAGTTCACGCAAGAATGTTGGGTCAGCGACAAAAACGCCACCCTCCCCCTGCACCGTTTCAACAAGCGCAGCGGCAGTTGTTTTGGCATCTAACAAACGATCCCATGCTTTAATATCATTTAAGGGTGCAGACGGAAATCCTGCGAGCAGTGGCCGAAATCCTTTTTGAATTTTTTCCTGAGGCGTCGCTGACATACCCCCAAAGGTACGTCCATGAAATGCGCGTTCTGCCACAACAACAGTTGTGCAAACACCCTCTGCCCCAGCCTTACGCTGACCATGCAACCGTGAGAGCTTAATCAGTGCCTCATTAGCCTCAGCCCCGCTGTTGCAAAAGAGTGCCCGACCTGGACCGCAACGCTTGGATAATTCAGCTGCGAGCTGAACCACCGGTTCACTGCGGAAAAGATTACTCACATGGATCAACTTGCTGGCTTGTTCACGGACGCGAGCGACCCATGTCGGGTGAGCGTGACCCAATGCATTGACCGCAATACCTGTCGAAAAGTCTAAGTAGGCTTTACCGGAATCATCCCAGACGCGCGCACCCTCGCCACGAACCAATGTTACAGGTAACGTCGCGTAGTTGCCCATAAGGAAGCGGGCATGCAGGTCTGCAGTGTTCTCAGCCATCAGCTATGCACAATTTCCGTGCCGACCCCTTTGTCAGTAAAGATTTCCAGGAGAAGGCTGTGTGGCACACGGCCATCAATAAAGTGCACGCGCCGCACGCCGTCGCGCAACGCCTTTACCGCGCTATCAACCTTTGGGATCATGCCGCCATCGACAACGCCCGTACGCTTCAATTCGTCGACTTCACCAATACGCAAAGTTGGAATGAGCGAGGCCGGATCCTTGGCGTCCTTAAGCAAGCCAGGCACGTCACTCATAAAGATCAATCTGCGCGCACGTAATGAACCGGCAATAGCTGCCGCAGCGACATCTGCGTTCGTGTTGTAAGGCTGAT
The DNA here is from genome assembly GCA_947460445.1 of Opitutia bacterium. Taxonomy (GTDB): domain Bacteria; phylum Verrucomicrobiota; class Verrucomicrobiia; order Opitutales; family UBA953; genus UBA8828. The sequence continues at coordinate 8,527 of CANHHS010000011.1, forward strand.
CGTCTTCATCGAGCGCAATCGGCGATATCACTGGGATATGTCCGTCTGCTTGAGCTTTCTTAATTAACTTCGTCTTCACGAATTTAATATCACCCACAAAACCAACGTCGACGTCTTTGCCGGCAGCATCACGCACCAACATACGCTCACAAAGATTTACCGCGTTACCTGGCATACCTAAAGGATTAGCACCCTTGGTACGAAGTGCTTCACAGATTTCTTTGTTAATTTCTTCGTTCAGCGTGTGCTCAACGATTTTTACAGTGGCGGCATCAGTGACGCGCATGCCGGCACGAAACTCAGCTTTGATTCCGGCTTTATCCATCGCACGGGTGATTGCCTTCCCGCCACCATGTACAACCACAACTTGAATGCCGACCGCGGCAAGAAAAGCGATGTCGGTAGCGACGCGCTCACGCCCTGAAGGATCAGGATCGTCCATGAAGCTGCCGCCGTATTTTACGACGAAAGTAGAGCCACGGAATTTGTGGATGTAAGGCAGGGCTTCGAGAAGGACCTCGGCCTTTTCTGCAGGCGTACTCATCGGACGTTGAAAGTGTCACCCAGTTACGCGACCGCGCAACAGGGAAAACAAGGTAAGGGGCTTACTCACTCTTGTTGAAGTTTACGTATGCCTCAGAAAGGTCTGTCGTGAGCAAGCGGAAGCTAGCCTCGCCGAGGTGCAAATGAAGTTTCACCGTAAACCGCCGTTGGGTAACCACCGCTTTCCAGCGGGGCTTGTTTTCTGGCAAAGGACGTCCAGCAACCACCGCAGGGACATCATCATAGGAGATGTCTAACTTGGACTCGTCTAAGCCAACCCTGGCATAGCCAGCTGCGTCAGCCAAACGACCCCAATTAGGGTCTTCACCATACCACGCAGACTTCACCAACAACGAATTGCCAATAGCCCTGGCGACGGCTTCAGCCTCAGCGCGCGTACGTCCGCCTGAAACTTCGACAGAAACCATTTTGGTCACTTTCTCGCCATCGCCGACAATTTTTTCGGCAAGTACAAAGCAAACTTTATCGAGGGCTTCCTGGAAAAGTTTTTGTAGGCCCGCAGGAGCACCGTCCAACGAAACCCCACTCGCACCGGTAGCCAACAGCAGCACGGTGTCGTTGGTAGACATGTCTCCATCAACACTCACACAGTTGAAGGACTGTTCAGTGGCGGCCAATAAAGCTGTGCGTAACGTAGCAGGCGCCGCATCGAGATCTGTCGCCACAAACGCAAGCATCGTGGCCATGTTTGGCTCAATCATACCCGCGCCTTTAGCCATACCCGAAACAGTGAACGTACGCCCTTCCCAATCGAAACGTGCGGTAACAGTTTTCGGACGTGTATCCGAAGTAAGGATCGACCAAGCCGAGCGATCGCCTTCTTCGGAAGTCTTCGCAAGGCGTGCACCTGCTTCGGCGATGCCTTTCGCAACTTTTGGCATTGGCATGAGTTCGCCAATCCGACCTGTCGAGCAGACCAAAAATGGTTCACCGGGAGCCTTGACTGCTTCCGCGGAGAGCTTCGCCATGGCGCGAGCGTCGAGCATACCCTGATCGGCCGTACAGGCGTTGGCGTTACCGCTGTTGGCAATAAACCCACGAACGCGGCCGGCCGACGAAACTAAGATTTCTTGGGACACGCGCACAGGTGCAGCCTTTACGTCATTCGTCGTAAAGACGCCGGCAGCCGAACACAGACGGTCAGCCACAACCAATGTCAGGTCGAGTCGCTCTTGGTTTTTGTTACGAATATCACAACCGGCAGCGCCAACCCGAAGGCCAGGCACATCCGTAAGACCAGGAGAGTTATCCGAGATACGTAGGGACATAAACTTAGCGAAGACCTTCGGTCTCCTCCCATCCTTGAATCAAGTTAAGGATCTGCACCGCTTGGCCACCCGCCCCTTTGAGCAAGTTATCAATCGCAGACGTAATCACTAAATTACCCGTACGTGCATCCGCTACCACCGACAGTGCCGCATGGTTAGAGTTAGCGACATGCGCTGTGTCTGGGAAGTCGCCTGAACGAAGCAACTGTACGAAAGGAGACTTTTTGTAAACTGCCTGCCAAACCGCTTCGACCTGGGCAACTGTAACACCCGCAGCAGGCACGGTAATCGTTGTAGCGATGCCACGGTGCATCGGGGCAAGGTGCGGGTTGAATTGCACAACCACTGGCTGTCCAGCAGCGGCTGCGAAATTCTCTTCAATCTCTGCAATGTGCCGATGATTCGGCAGTCCATAAGCTTTGGCAGAACCATCGCGTTCACAGAAAAGGTAAGCGACTTCAGCTTTCTTGCCCGCCCCCGAAACGCCGCTCAGTGAGTTAATAACCAAACGACCAGGCTCTGGCTTAATCAAACCGGCCCGCAACAATGGCGTGATAGGCAGCTGAATGCTTGTTGGGTAGCAACCTGGACAGGCAATCAGTGGTACTTTCTTCCAAGCGTCGTTCAACTCAAGTTCAGGAATGACATACCGTGACTGAGCAATCAATTCAGGCGCAGGGTGTGGCTGGCCATAATACTTCTGGTAAAGCTCTGGCGACCGTAGCCGAAAATCTGCGGATAGATCTAATACGCGTTTGCCGGCAGCAATCAGCGGCCGAGCATACTCAGCAGCCACGCCATGGGGCAGCGCCAAGAACCAAACCTCGACAGAGGATTTGGCGCACTCTTCAGGCGAAGACCCCGTGAAGGTAAGCGCAGGGTCCACAACGCCACGTAGCCTAGGCAATTCATCGCTGACTTTTTTACCGGCCAATGAACGGGAGCATACTGCCGAAAGTTTTACCTTCGGGTGCTGAGCAAGCAGACGCACAAGCTCCTCCCCCGTGTAGCCGGAGGCGCCGATGATGCCGACGTGGATGTGTGACGTTCCCATGGTGTGAGTAAGGAAAAAAGATGGACGGGTTGAAAGGATGAAGGAGGCAGATACGAAAAAGGCCCCAAAAAGGGGCCTTGTTTCGCGTATCTCGTGCGGATTAGCGCTTCGAGAACTGGAAGCGCTTACGCGCACCAGGACGGCCCGGTTTCTTACGCTCACGCATACGACCATCGCGGGTCAGTAAGCCGGCTTTCTTAAGAGAAGGACGGAGGCCTAGATCGAGCTTCTGGAGAGCACGTGCTAAGGCATGGGAAATTGCACCGGCTTGACCGTTAGGTCCGCCACCCGACACGCGGATAAGGACGTCGACTTGACCTTCGAGGCCAGCGACACGCAAAGGACTGGTAGCAGCCTTAATCAGCGCTTCAGTATAAAGAAGCACGCTGGCAGGACGGCCGTTGATGGTGATCTCTCCGGTGCCACGCTTAAGGTGCACGCGTGCGCTAGCCGTCTTACGACGACCAACAGCAGTGAGAGTAGGATTCTTAGCAGCGCTCATCTTCTTAAATTCAGATTAACCTTTGAAAGGCACAGGGTTGTTCGCCTCGTGCGTATGCTTTTCGCCTGCGAATACGCGAAGCTTACGCAGCATGTCATTCGCGAGACGATTCTTCGGGAGCATGCCTTTCACGGCATGGGTGATAATAAATTCAGGTTTGTTAGCACGCATGTGCGCGACGTTGCGGCGGTAGGCAGTGCCGACCCAACCCGTATAGAACATATACTCTTTGGCGTCTTCCTTCGCGCCCGTAAGGCGGACTTTGTCAGCGTTAATCACGACGACATAGTCGCCGGTATCAACGTGTGCAGTGTACGTCACTTTGTGGCGTCCACGGAGGATGTTAGCAATTTTTACCGCGAGGCGGCCAAGGACTTGGTCCTTAGCGTCTACGAGCACCCAGGCTCGGTCAGTAGCCTGCACGTTCTTGGCGAGCGTGGTCTTCATAAGTCGAAAGTCGGAACATGAGATTTCAGACCCCTCCGTCAACAACCGATTCAGAGAAAATAGGGGTAAATCCCTTAAAAGGTCCGGGAGATCGATACCCCACCCTGGCTGGCCGTGCGATTTGGCCCCTCTGAACGAACCTGCAAACCCCCATGTAAATCAAGGGTATAGGCACCTCCCAGCCCTACAGTGAGATAAACCGTCCCTTCTATATAACTAAAGCCATCCACCACCCCTAGGTTACCCCCCTGGCTATCGGCTGCATGGGTGACCCCGACGGTAGGCGAAAAGCTAACGGACCAATCAGCGTTCAGTACCTTCGTATAGTAAAGGGAGATGTCGGCGTGAAGCTCCTGTCGGACAGGGATCCAACGCGCTCCCGCATAAAAAGATAAGCCGCCAGCTAGAAAGTCATGGCCGTACTTAAATGAGACTTCTGCTTCTCGCTCAATGGACGCAACGGTTGCGGGGTTGATGCCGAGTTGCTGAATGAAGCCAAACCCGACGCCGACATAACTGGATTCGCTATGACGTTGAATCTCTAGACTGACATAACGCTGATCAAGCCGAGGTGATGCATCGAGCGAACGCATCACGTCCGCATGCAAATAAAGGTTAAGCCCAAGACCCCCAGGCACGCTGAGATTCGCATCAGCTGAAAGTAATCCGGTTGTGCCGACGTCAGGCGCACGCCCACGCAACAAAGGCCGGGAAACAAAACCGACTTCAACCGTCGAGTCCGTGTTGCGAGCTACCTCCTCCATCCAACCTGCCCGTGCCGTGGTGATGGCAGTCGCGGCAAGCAGGAGGAGACGTAGCGGCGAACGGTTCATTACATTGCCGCAATAATACCGTCCGCAAAGGCCGAGCACTTCACTTCGGTCGCACCTTCCATCTGACGAGCAAAGTCGTAAGTCACCTTGCGCGTACCAATAGCCCCATTGAGACCTTTCAGGATTAGATCAGCTGCTTCCACCCATCCCATATAACGAAGCATCATTTCCGCGGAGAGCACCACGGAGCCAGGGTTCACAACATCTTTGTCCGCATACTTCGGCGCTGTGCCGTGGGTTGCTTCAAAAATCGCGTGACCGGTAAGGTAATTGATGTTTCCGCCTGGGGCGATACCGATACCGCCAACCTGAGCTGCCAAGGCATCGGAGAGATAGTCGCCGTTGAGATTCAAGGTCGCAATCACGTCGAAATCGGTCGGACGCGTCAGAATTTGCTGCAAGGTGATATCGGCAATCGAGTCCTTGATGACAAGTCCAGCACCAGGCTTGCCTTCGGGAATCTTGCACCATGGGCCGCCATCAATCTCAACCGCACCAAATTCGCGTTTCGCGAGTTCGTAGCCCCACTTCATGAAGGCACCTTCGGTGTACTTCATAATGTTACCCTTGTGGACGAGCGTCAGCGATTTGCGCTTATTCGTAATCGCATACTGAATCGCCGAACGAATGAGCCGCTCAGAACCAGGTTGAGAAACAGGCTTAATGCCAACCCCAACCGTCTTAGGCGCTTCCGAACCAAAACGGATCTTGGAGAATTCCTTGGGGTAGTTGGTTTTCAGGAAATCGAGTGTCTTGAGTGCGATTTCGGAACCGGCTTCAAAATCAACCCCTGCGTAAATATCTTCGGTATTCTCACGGAAGATAACCATGTCGACTTTCTCAGGATGCTTAACAGGGGAAGGAACGCCGGTGAACCACTGTACCGGACGAAGACAGACATAGAGGTCGAGTTGCTGACGGAGCGCTACATTGAGCGAACGGATGCCACCACCGGTAGGCGTCGTCAATGGACCCTTAATGCCAACCAAGTATTGCTTGAAGGCCGTCAGGGTTTCTTCGGGCAGCCAATTCTGCGTCGCCTTAAAAGCCTTCTCACCCGCTAAGACTTCTTTCCAAACAATCTGGCGTTTGCCCGCATAGGCTTTCTTCACCGCGGCATCGATGACGCGGACAGATGCACGCCAGATATCAGGACCCGTGCCATCACCTTCGATGAACGGTACAATAGGGTGATCAGGAACGCTTAATTTGCCTGCCTGAATAGTAATGGTCTGTCCGGTGCTCATGGGGAGTGGATGGCAATCGGACTAAGCCCTCCCTTCAAGGGAAAACCGTCCCCATTCACCGACAGGCGGCAAATTAGGGAAAAAGAAAAGGATTTCCCTTGGGAAATCCTTGAACCGGCGTGAGCCGGGAGAGATCGCTAGCCAGCTCTTACGAGCCAACTAAAGAAGAATTATTTCTTCTTAGCGGTCTTCTTCTTGGCGGCGCCTTTTTTAGCAGCCTTTTTCTTTTTAGCCATGATGTTGTTTTTGTTTGGGATCGGGGTTGGGTTAGAAGGCAACGCAGACAGCGCTACCCTCACAATTCGCCCTAGACTCACCCGTGCGCTACGCGCTTGACGGGATATACGAGTCCGGAGCTCCGAGGGGACTCGGAAAGACACTTGCAACGACGGCGAGCGTTCAACGTTCGTACGCACCGCATCAAAACGGTCGAGTGCGTGACGAATCGCCTGGCTCAATGTCGGCATTCCAGACTTTTCCTGGAAGGCGACGACGTTTGCATGGAGATCAGCTGGCAGTGAAACCGTTAAGAGGCTTTCGCCTGAAATATTTTCGGTTTTGTTAGTCACTGCTGCTTGCTTCACGGATGAATGTAGCACTCGAAGTGAATCACGCAAGCGTCTTTTTCATATTTATGACGGTCGTAAAAAGTGACGCGCGGAGAGGAAAATTTCTCTATCAGCACGTGTTATTTGTATCCTGTAAGTCATTACATATCGTGCCATTGACCACGATGAAAGTTGTCGTTAGTGTTTAAAAATGCCGCACGATCACTCACACGACGAAGAACATGACCATGGCTGGCGCCCACTTGCACTTCAGTCGGTGATTTGCGCTGTACTCGGCATCAGTGCAGCGATCCTCAAACATCTCCACGGCAACGTAGACGATATTTATGTCTATCTACTAGCTGGCGGTGCTTCACTTGCAGGCGGATGGGAGGCTGCGGAAGAAGGTTGGCACTCTATTCGCCACCATCATCGCATCGACGTACATTTACTTATGCTTCTTGCTGCCCTGGGCGCATGGGCGATGGGCGAATGGGAAGAGGGCGTGCTGCTACTCTTTCTCTTTTCTGCCGCTGGCGCGATGGAACACTACGCACTCGACCGTACGCGGAGAGCCGTGGATGCCCTCATGGCCGGCGCACCGACCCATGCACGCATGGAGGACGGTAAACTAATCCCCGTTGCCGACTTAAAGCCTGGAGATCGCATCCTACTCCTTCCGGGCGACCGCGTACCGTGTGACGCTGAACTCATTGAAGGCATAACCGAGATGGATGAGTCCACTTTAACCGGTGAATCCGTTGCGGTGCCTAAACGTAAAGGTAGCGAGTTGCTCGCAGGTACGCTGAATGGTTCAGGGCGAGTTATTGGCCGCGTGATTCGCGCGGAAGCACAGAGCTCCGTTCAACGTATTCTCAATCTCATCCGCGAGGCCCAATCGCGAAAAGCCCCCTCGCAAAGGCTCATCGACAAATGGGGTGGCATCTATGCCGCCAGCGTAATCGGGGTTTCGGCAATTTTCTTCCTCTACCTTGTCTATATAGCAGACATCGGAGTCACGATACCTGATATGCCTGAAAAAGGTGCTCTCTATAGAGCAATGACTTTATTGGTAGTGGCGAGTCCGTGCGCACTCGTTCTCTCAATCCCTTCGGCAGTATTGGCCGCGATAGCGGCAGGAGCTCGCCGAGGCATTCTCTTTCGCGGAGGTGCAGCCGTTGAGCGACTGGCTGACGTGCGAGTCATGTGCTTCGATAAGACAGGTACGCTAACACGCGGCGAACCGACGGTTACGAGCCACACCTGTCACCCAGCAAGCGGCGAATCGATTGCACTTAAAGCCTTAGCAGCCCTCGCAACCGCCTCCGCCCACCCACTTTCACGTTCCGTCTCACTTTGGTGCAAAGCTCAAGGCATCGACCCCGTCGTACCCGAAGACTTTGCGAGTGTTACCGGTGAAGGCGTCCAAGGCACAGTTGACGGACGTCTCTGGCGAATGGGCAAACGTACTTTTGTGGGCTCACCAGAGCTTAAGGTAACCGCCGAGGAAGGACTGGGCAGTGAAGTATGGATTTCCGACGGCTCTATCCATTTACACATACACCTACGCGATGAGGTGCGGATTGAAAGTCGCCCCGTACTCGCGGGTCTCGCCGCACGCGGCGTTCACTGCGTCATGCTCACGGGCGACAAATCAGGTGCTGCTGCCAAAGCCGCTGCCGAAATTGGTATACCCGAAGTCGCTTCCGGACTCAAACCCTGGGATAAAGTTGAGCGCGTTCGCACTTTCTCGTCGCAAGGAAAAGTCGTGGCGATGGTGGGTGACGGCATCAATGATGCCCCTTCTTTAGCCGCTGCAGATGTCTCCGTTGCGATGGCTGGCCGCGGAAGTGATGCCGCCAAGGAATCAAGCGACATCCTGCTCGTTGATGATCGCCTCGACAAACTACTCGAAGCCTTCGACCTCAGCCAACGCACGCGGGCAATCATTCGTCAAAACTTGGTCATCTCAATGGGCACCGTTGCCGTCATGGCCATGCTCACAGTTAGCAAAGGTGTGCCGCTTTACGCAGGTGTTATTGCTCACGAAGGCAGCACGGTCATTGTCTGTCTCAATGGACTAAGACTGCTGGGCGGCAGATCAAAGCCTAAACGATAAAGGACACGCGCGATATCGAATCGCAAATGAAAGGGGCTGCTTTCGCAGCCCCTTTTTCTTGGCACCGGACTTTAGACCTCAGTCCTTAGTTACGCTTCAACGTAACTCCTTGCCTGCACTGTCGAGTAACTTGAAGGCTTCAACGTGGTACGTGCCGTCGGCTTTCGTACCAAGCTTCACCTTACAAGACTTCATCATATCTCGGAAGAAGTCACGGTCTTCGGTAACAATGCGGTCGAGGTTAAGCGGGTGGAGGACGATATTAATCTCGAGCTCACGGTCTGGACCATAGGTCTCACGCAACTTACGAATAACACTGAGTAGGCGGCGCTGGATCTCGACTGAAACAGTGCGAGGGTTCTTCACTTTGCCTGTGCCCGTACAATATGGACAACGGGTATAGAGGGTCGTTGTAGCGGACTCAGTGTGACGCTGACGTGTCATCTGGAGCACGCCCAACTGTGAGATTGGTAGAATCTGATGTTTCGCCCGGTCAGACGACATCTCGTCGCACATACGGTCAAAGACCTTCTTACGGTCCTTGGGATTCTTCATGTCGATGGTGTCGATCATGATAAGGCCGCCTAAGTTACGCAGACGAATCTGACGGGCAGCCTCACTCACAGCCTCGAGGTTGGCATGGACAATGTAGTCCTTACCGTCCTTCGCAGCACCGCGATGGCCACCCGTATTAACGTCGATGGATGTTAAGGCTTCTGTTTCGTCGATGACGATTTCTCCGCCACTCGGCAAAGGCACTCGACGCGACATCAACTGCTCAATCTGGCGCTCAATGTTGTAGCGCTCGAAGACGGGAATAGGGTCTTCGTAAAGCGCCACCCGCGAACGTGACCGAGGCGAGATTTCCGCAACCGCTTCCTGAACGGATGCAAAGTCCGCTGGATTATCCACGAGGATGCGATCGACTTCTTCCGTTAAGAAATCTCGAACCGTGCGTTCAATTAAGCCTGGCTCTTGATAGAGCAAAATTGGCCGGGGGCTCGGGGCATTGATTTTTTCAACAATAGCCTGCCAGCGACGTAAGAGTACGTGCAAGTCGCGCACAAACCATCGTGCCTGTTTTCCTTCACCTGCTGTACGAATAATAACTCCCATGCCTTCAGGAATCGTGAGGTTACGCAGGATGTCCTTAAGGCGATCGCGCTCGCGCGGGTCTTCGATCTTACGCGAAACGCCGCACGCACCACTAAAGGGCATCAAAACAAGGAAACGTCCGGCCAGCGCAATGTTGGTCGTGGAGCGAGGACCCTTGGTGCCGATTTGGTCTTTGACGACTTGGATGACAATTTCTGATCCAACAGGAAAGAGCTGCGGAATGTCTTTCGCTTGGTGACGAGCTTTGCGCTGCTTCTGCTCGGCCGATTCATTATCACGAATAAACTCCACCTGGGAGTCATTCGCTGCAGGCAGCATGTCCCAATAGTGCAAGAATGCGTTCTTGGGTTGATCAATATCAACGAACGCAGCCTTCAATCCTGCTTCAAGATTTTGAACGCGCCCCTTAAAGATCGCACCGACCATTCGATTCTCATTGCGATGCTCGAGCTCGAAACGTTCCAGTACGCCGTTATTTAACAGGGCGACGCGCTTTTCAAGCGTCTCACTATTAATAACCAGCTCGCGGTAAATTTCGCGATCTTTGGAGAAGTGCTTAACGATACGTTGCAGGAGTGGGAGCTCCTTGCGACGGCCAGCTGCTTCCGCAGCTAACTTATTCGAGTCGACGCCTGAAGAAGGCGCAGCCTCGTGCAGGTCGTCGTGGTCGTGATCGTGTTCGTGTGAATCAGGCTCTTGTTCGTTCATGTTTGGGTGGGTGGCCGTTAGGCCGTGGCTGGAAGCCCCCCACCCTCGCCGCCGGCTGTATGCCGGTGAACGCTCTGGACCAATCCAAGGAGCAAGAAACAGCTGAGGATGAAGGAGCCCCCATAGCTAAGGAGAGGGAGGGGCACGCCGGTAACCGGCATAAGATTAAGATTCATACCGATATTCACAAAGATATGGGCACCGAGAATTGCGGCAACGCCAACTGCAAGGTAAGCTCCAAAACGATCAACCACGCGCAGCGCGGTGCGCAAGATGCGCCAAAGTAAAAGTCCGTAAAGTGCGACTAAAACGATTGAACCCACAAAGCCCTGCTCTTCGGCATAACCCGAAAAAACGAAGTCATTATGGGCAGCAGCCTCCGGAAGATAGCCTAAGCGAGCTTGAGAGCCTTCGCCGAAGCCGGCACCCGAAAACCCGCCTTTGCCGACGGCAATCAAGGCCTGGCGCACTTGCCAACTGACGCCAACGCCGCGTGGGTCGATGACCTCTGGGGCGACGAAGGCTAAAATGCGCTCCCGCTGATAGTCCTTTAGTAAGATAAACCAGGCCTGTTCTTCGTGATCACCGCGCACGGCAACGGCCGGATTGCGGTCACTCGGGTGTGCAAGGGCATAAGCCTCCACGCGCGTTGCATACTCGGAAAGATCGATCGCGACGAGTGAAAGCAAGACGACGAGAGCTACTCCAACCGCGATAAAGAATCTCCGACTGAGATTGGCGGCAAAAAGTAGAGCGGCTGACAGCGGAACAAAGATGATAGCTGAACCTAGGTCCGGCTGCTTGAAAATCAAGACAAAGGGCGCCAAGACAATACCTGTAGCCCCTAAGAGAGCTCGCCAGCTCTCATTCAGGCGGCCCACATGGGATCGTGCGAGGAACGATGCTAAGAAAATAAGCGTTGTGACTTTAGCGAACTCCGAAGGCTGAATAGAAAAGAGTCCTAAATTAATCCACCGGCGGGCCCCGTAAACACTGCGAATGATTGACCCTAAATCCGTGTTAAATACCGAGCAGAGAAAAATCGGGATGAGCAATAAAACGCCACCGAGGTATACCCACCGGGCATAACGGCGTATTTCACGGTAATCTAAAACCGAAACGGCCCAATAGGCCATCCAGCCAATGATCATGAAAACGAGCTGCTGCTGATGGAAATCTGATTCGCGGAGAGCCCCTGAAGACAGAATAGAAAAATAGCCGATAACACACAGGGCGGCAATAATGACGACCTGGGTCCAATCCGTGATTCGCACAAAAGAAACCACGCCGTCGCGGGTCTGCGTCAGCCAGGTTGATTTCATGGGGGCGGAATTCGCCATAGGTCCAAGTTAGAGACCAACCCGCCGAGCCGCAAGCCGGGGAAAAGGGCTTGCGACTATGGCCAGTCCGACAAGCCTTGAAACGGACCCTTAAGGCCATGGCCGTAGCTACCGACCAAAACATCATTGCCGCCGTGGCCTTCTCATCGGGGGGCATTGTGGCCTATGCTGTCGCCAAGTGGCGGGAGACAACCCTCAACGAAATGCATGAGCGGCGCTTGCGCACCGAAGTTGAAATTGCACGGCGTGAAACTGCTGCCGAAGCCTCAGGTCTAAAAGCGCTTGCTGAATCTGAAAGCACCGAAGCTCGACGCGTCATTGAAGAGGCGCGCAAAGAAATCAACGAAGCGGCGCAGGC